>CAYWVP010000012.1:0-3229 GCA_964461605.1 uncultured Anaerolinea sp. | reverse complement strand
GTGGCGATCAAGGATGAATTGGACCTCGTACCGTATCCTTCCACCGTGGGCACCAGCTTCATCGGTGATAAACCGGTTACCAGGGACTCTTATGTGGCAGCCAGGCTGCGCGCCGCAGGTGCATTGCTGGTGGGCAAGACCAATATGCACGAGATCGGTATCGCTACCAATGGTGAGAATGTGCATCACGGGCGCATCGCCAACCCCTACGACCTCAACCGTGATACAGGCGGTTCCTCCAGCGGCTCAGGCGCGGCAGTGGCAGCGGGGATCGTCCCGCTGGCGCTGGGTGCGGATGGGGGCGGTTCGATCCGCGTACCGGCCAGCCTGAACGGTGTGGTGGGGCTCAAACCGACCTTCGGACGCGTGAGCGAAGCCGGCGCGGCTCCCCTGTGCTGGAGTGTGGCTCATGTGGGTCCGTTGGGAGCATCGGTGGAGGATGTAGCGCTGGCATACCAGGTCATCGCCGGTCCGGATGCGGCTGAAGCGTTATCTCAGCAGCAATCACCGGTCACCATCGAAGGCTGGAACACCGCCAATCTCAAAGGTGTGCGCATCGGCATCTACCCGGAGTGGTTCAACCACGCCAGCAGCGAGATCGTTGCGCTGAATGAGAAAATGGTGGCTGAATTTGAAAAAGCCGGTGCGACCGTGGTGAAGATCACCATCCCCGAACTGGATGCCATGCGCGTGGCGCACGCCGTGACCATCCTGAGCGAGATGGCCGCCTGCATGAAAAACTACCCCGAGCATTGGAATGATTTCGCCGCGAGTACGCGGTTAAGCCTTGTCATCGGACAGAACGTGAGTGCGTTTGACTACATCCAATCACAGCGTATGCGCACCCGCGCGCTCGAGATCTTCGCAAAGGTCTACCAGGCGGTGGATGTGATCCTCACACCGGCAACGGCTCTGACTGCCCCGCTTGTTCCACCCCAGGCGCTCAGCGCCGGTTGGTCGGATCTCGGTACAGATACCGAGATGATGCGTTTTGTGTACCCCGGCAATCTCACCGGGCTGCCGGCAATCACCTTCCCGGTGGGTTACGACAGCAACGGGATGCCTGTGGCAATGCAGGCGATGGGGCGTCATTGGGAGGAGAACCTGCTGTTGCGCGTGGCGTACAATGCTGAGGTGCGTATCGACCGCAAGTTGCCAGCCAACTACTTCGCACCTGATTTGGGATAGAAAATCTCAAAGTTCAAAATAAGAATCCCGGCATTTACCGGGATTCTTTTCGTCGAAAATCAGGTTTTTTGATCAGTTGATCACTCCTACGGTTGAGCCATCCTGCCGAGGAAGAGAAGGGTTCCGGTTTTGTTGTCGCGGATAAGGAAGACAAAGGGGTGATCCGCGATGAAATCGACCGACATGAAGGAAATGCTCTTGGTCTGCATGATAACCGCGGTTGCCGCGGCCGCCTCGGTTCCCTCTTCATTCACCGCAATAAATGCCTTGTGCAGCACCGCGCCGAGGTAAAGTTCACGTGTTTGCTCCATCCCGGAAAAATCTGCCATGCCGGTGAAGGCATCGGTCATACCCAGCGATTGAAGCGCATCATCCAGCCTGAAGGGGAAGGCAAGTTCAAACCTGGGAATGGCAACGTTCACCTCGGTTTCCTCCAGGGCATTTTCCCAGCGTTTTATGTTATCCAGCGTAAGTGAGGCTTCCAATTGACTCAAACCGTCCTTGATCTTGGGCAGCAGAACCAGCATGGAGAGATCCTTGCCGGTGTAGGGCAGCTCTAGAATCTGCACGTTTTCGTCTTCAGTGTATCTGAAACTGTTTTTCTGGTGCATCATCTGCACCTGGATGGCTTCACCCCCGGATGGATGGAAAGGTTCTTCGTAGGTTTGGTCAGCCGCAAACGTGTGCTCCCAGGTACCTTTGAAGTAGATCGCGTTCACCAGCACAAGGCGCGTCAGGCTGTCCAGCACCCCGGGGCTGATCAGGTCAGTGATCTTCCCGGACGTTTTCTCGTCAACCCAGCCGTTGACCTTATTGCGTGCGGTTTCCTCGACTGCGTAATCCACGCGGGTGATTTTGACACCGTAATACTTCTTAACCAGGTTGAGGAACGCGCGGCGCAAGCGGTAATTCACCTGCGGCCAAAGTGAATTGGCGACCATCAACTGGTTCTTGCCTTCTTTCCCGGTCGCTTCCAGTCCTTCACGCAGTTGTTTAAACCCGGCGTGAAGCACTTTGTCATCCTCGCCAAACCGCAGCGCTTGTGCCATCTGTGTGCGGGTGTTTTCCCGTGCCCCGGCATAGGTCATGGCCAGCGCGGATGAGATACTGTACGGAGAAAAGAAGAGGTTGCCCTCTGTGTTCTGTAAGTTCCTGTATAGCTCCAGGGCGAAAGTTGAATTATTGGCGACAAGTGTCCTGGTTTCCGTCTCAGTCAGTTCTTCATTGAAGATTTCATTAAAAATCATGAACGACTCCTTCTACGATCTGTCCAATCGGAAGATCGCGATAATCTCACCAGTTACTGCACTACCACCTGGGTCAACACCTGCTGGCTGTTCCCGTCCAGGTCAGTGACGATGAACCCGATGATGTAATTCCCCTCGGCGGCGTACGCTTCCTCCCAGGTAAAGGCCTGGTTTCTGAACTGCAAGACAGTCTCGCTTTCCAGGAGTTCGGTGTTTGTGACATTGCCATTCGCATCCAGCTGCATCCACTTATCGAGCAAAGTGAATGTGTCGCCGGGTTGCGGGATGATCTCGCGCGGCGCGCCGGTATCTTCTGTTCCGGTAATGCCGTAAACGCTCACCATCTCACCATCTCTGAAGTTGATGAACGCGTTCAGCCTCTCACCGCTATCTGCAAAGGTGTAGATACCTTCCACGGTGTAGATGGCATTCTCAGCCGTCGCACCGTACTGCTGCGGGGTGAACAGTGCCAGCGAGGTGTTCGTACCATCGGAAATGGTGAAGACCGTGGGATCCCAATCAAAGCGCAGGGTGAAGGGTGAACCATCTCCCCACTTGGGATAGTAAACGCCATCCACCTGCATAGTCTCCGGGCTCTCCAGGAAGTCCGTATCCGCCACAAAGACTGAATTGCTGCCCTGGTCGTAGTAACCGATAAACAGGTAAATGTTGCCAATATTGCTTCCGGTGATGTCCGCTCGCATGGTCACCGGCTGACCCGGGGATGCGACATTATTGGATAGGGTGATGTTCGAAACACTAACCTGACCGGCACCCGGTGCGCGGGAGGGGAA
>CAYWVP010000011.1:0-19983 GCA_964461605.1 uncultured Anaerolinea sp. | reverse complement strand
TCAACAGCCTGTGCGGGCAGGTAACCCAACCCGCCTGGATTGGCGAGAATCGCCTGGTTCATCGCGAGGGTGGATGGTACGAGGATCGCGGATGACAGGGAAGGGGGGATTTCCTTGTCCAAAATATCTGCGAAAAACTCCTGAGCATCTTCACTGCCGGGGTAGACATACATTTGGATCGGCTGATCCAGAACCTCCGACGGTGGTTCTTCCTTGTAACAATTCTGGCAATTCGTGTACAGGTCCCGCCAGGTCTTCAGTGAACCTGCGGTGATCTCCTCCAACCTGGTGAGAGGAAGCCGGGCTAGTGGGTTTTCGGAATTTACAATGAATGCAAATGCGCTTTCGCTGATCGTCACGGCATAACCTGGTAAGGATTCCGGTTCGCCCCAGCGCAAGGTCACATCGATCGTTTCCAATTCATCAATTTCGGTATCCTCCTCAGAGGTCAGCAGTGCAAGACCCGGTAAATCTTCAGCACAATCCTGCACCGCACCTAACAGCCAATCAGTCGATGCTGAGTAAGAGAGTTGGATCACCTGGTTGATCTCTTCACCGTTTTCAACAACCGGTGCTTCGCCGGTCATACCGTTGTTGTCTATTGTGTCCAGGCGAAAGTGTGAAAGGATGAGCACCAGCGATCCGAGCAGGACGCAGTAAGCGGCAAAGTAGATCAAAGACCTTTTGTTGAGGAAATGCAGCAGCCAATGGATCGACAGGTAACCGACGATTGCTGCAGCGATGAAACCAACGATAAGGACGGGCAGGAAACCTCCCAGGTTCGGCACCTCGAGCAGGTCAGGAATACTGAAGATTCCCGCAGCGATCATCACCGGGATGGACATTAAAAACGCAAAACGGGCAGCTGCCGGGCGTTCAAAATTCCGCAGCATGCCGCCTGTGATCGTGGAGCCGGAGCGTGAAATGCCCGGGAAGATCGAGAACGCCTGGAAAACACCTGTCACCAACGCATCCCGCCAGCCCATGTCTTCCAGTTTTCGGGTTTTTCTGCCCAGGAACTCTGAGCCCAACAGGAAGATGGCGGTAACAAACAGAAAGATCGCTGTGATGCGAGGATTGTTGAAGGCTGCTTCAACTTTATCCTTCAAGAAGATGCCCGCCAGGCCAGCAGGAATCGTGGCGAGGATGAGATACCAGCCCATGCGCGCATCCGCGGTTTCAAATGGTTTGCGTTTAATCAAAGCGACTACGAAGCCACGAATGATTGACCATAGATCCTTCCGGAAGTAGATGATTACTGCCAGGAGTGTTCCGATCTGAACCAGCACATCAAACGGGAAAACCTGGCTCTCCGGGATTTTCCAATCAAGAATATAGGGGACCAGGACGAGGTGGGCGGAAGAGGATACAGGTAGAAACTCGGTGAGCCCCTGGATGATACCGAGGATGAGGGATTGCAGAAAACTCATGCTTGCTCCTTACGGTTGCTGGGTTTGTATTCTGCCAGGAATGCGGCTGAAAAGTCACTTAAACTGCCGTCAATAATCGCCTGGCGAGCGTTGTTCATTAACGTGATGAGGAACTGAATGTTGTGGATCGAAATGAGCGTAGAAGCCAGCATTTCCCTGGCGATGATCAGGTGACGCAAGTAAGCGCGTGTGAAATTCCGGCAGGTGTAGCATTGGCAGCCTTCTTCAATCGGTTGAAGCAGGCGGGAATTGGTGCTGTTCATCAAATTCACCCGTCCGGAACTGGTGAAAGCCGCCTGGTGGCGCGCCAGCCGGGTGGGCAGCACGCAGTCAAAGATATCCACACCCCGCAGAATCCCGTTAATTAGATCCTCTGGTGATCCAACACCCATTAAATAACGCGGTTTGTCAGCCGGGAGGATGGGATCGACAACTTCAAGGATGGTATGCATCTGTGCCTTGGTTTCGCCAACTGATAGTCCACCGATGGCATTACCCGGCAAACCGAGTGATGCGATGAAGGAAGCGGACTCACGTCGCAGTTCAGGAAACACCCCACCCTGGACAATACCGAATAAAGCCTGATCAGGGCGTTGCTTGACCCGCATGCAGCGTTCGATCCAGGCATGGGTGCGCGCCATCGATTTGCGATTGTACGCCAGGTCGTCGGGGACGGCACATTCATCAAAAGCCATAATTATGTCCGCACCAAGTTTTTCCTGTACCGCAATCGAAAGTTCCGGAGTCAACCGGTGCATCGATCCATCAATGTGGCTCTTGAACGTTACGCCCTCATCATCCACCTTCCGCGTATCGGAGAGGGAGAAGACCTGGAACCCGCCGGAATCGGTAAGCATTGGTCCCGGCCATTGCATAAAAGTGTGTAGTCCACCGTGCTCTGCCACCAGATCCGGTCCCGGGCGCAAGTACAGGTGGTAGGTGTTCGCCAGAACCAGGCTCGCGCCGGTTTCTGCAAGCTGGGCTGGTGAGACAGCCTTAACCGTCGCCTGCGTCCCGACAGGAGCGAATATAGGGGTCAGGATATTACCGTGGGGTGTGGAAAACACACCCGCGCGGGCTGAACCCAGCTGTTTTTCAAGCCTGAATGAAAAAGGTTGATTTTCCATGACGTGTAATTATACGCCCCAATAAAAACGGATGAGCAGGATGATGAGAATAAAGGCGATGATGGTCAACGGCAGTCCGACTTTCGCATAGTCTTTAAATGTATAACCGCCAGGGCTCATGACCATAATGTTTACAGGATGACCAAGCGGGGTAATGAAAGCAAGGGAGCAACCCATGGCAACTGCCATCGCAAACGGTCTAGCGTCGAGTCCAAGAGTCTGCGCGGCAGTCAGTGCGATCGGTATCATCACGATGGCGGATACCTGCCCACTCATTAGAAGAGTGAGCAGCATCGAGGTCGCGAGGAAAAGTGTGATCAGGAGGATCGGTTGAATTGGTCCAAGTAAACCCAGTAGGGATGTAACTGCTTTTTCAGCAAGGCCGCTGGATTGCAACGCGATGCTGAGCGGCCATAATCCGGCGATAAGGAAAATCGCTTTCCACTCTATTCCTCGGAAGGCATCATTCAGGCTCATACTACCCGTGAGGATAAGAAGAATCGCTCCACCGATGGCAACCAGTGCCACCGGCAGGAAGCCGATGGCGGCAACCAGCAGCGTGGCAAGAGTGATGATGATGGTGATCAAACCTTTGCGTGGCAACAGAATGGCATCAGGGTCTTCCTCCAGCACAACCAGATCCTCATTGTTACGCAAGTTGCGGATCTGCAAGGCATGGCCGGTGACGAGTAAGGCATCTCCAAATTGCAAAGGCAGATCAGCATGGTCAATGTCCACCGGTTTTCCGCTGCGCCAAATGCCGATCACACTTAGACCATAACGGTCGCGAAAATTGATCTCGCGGATCGATTTTCCGATCAGTCGGGAGTGCGGGCTGACGAGAATTTCCGATAACGGATGGGATTCATCCGTGACCTTAAGTTCAGACATATTGACAGGTTCGACTTTCAGCCGATTGATTTCTGCCAGCTCGGGTGAGATTTGACCACGCGCGATGAGAACATCACCGGGAAGTATTGGAAAGTTGGGTTCCGGAGAGAATGTGGTCTCCTTGCTGCGAAGTACAGCCAGGAGATTCAGGTGAAGATTCTTCGACCAGCAGCCCTCTTTGATCGATTTATTCGCCAATGGAGAATCGGGGAGAATCTCCAACCGGACCAGATTTTTCCGGACCTGGTAGAGCTCGCTTAACCGCTCGGTTAATTCACGCTTGCCGTTAATATTGTCTGCATTTCCGCCGGATGGTAGCAGACGGATACCGACCAGGGATAGGAATAAAATCCCCGCAATCATTACGGGACCGCCCACTGGAAAATAATCCAACAGGCCAAATGAAGGCAGGCCGGCTTCGCGCAGCGCTCCACTGACAATGATATTGGAAGTTGTAAGAAGTGTGGCCATTCCGCCAAGTATGGTGCCAAAAGCAAGCGGCATGAGTAAACGTGTCGGGGAGACACGGCTGCGGCGGGAAAGCGACATTACCGCCGGTAGTAGAACCCCGACCGCCGCGATATTGTTCATAAACAGGGAAAGAACAGCCGATACCAAGGTTACCATCAAAACGAGACGGGTTTCACTTCCTCCACCCAGCTTGAGGATTATCCTTCCAAGTGAGTTTGTAGCTCCGGTCATTTGCAATGCGACGGAGATCATGGAGATGCCGAGGATCGTCATCACTGCCGAACTGCTGAAACCTGAAAAGGCTTCCTGTGAGGAGATCACACCGCTCAAACCCAGTGTCACCATCACAATTAACGCGACCAGATCCGCCCTGAGCCGGTTCGTAACGAGGAGGACTACTGCTCCAAGAATGATGATGAGAGTGATCGATTGCTCAATCGACATGATTTTTCCTTCTATCTACCTATTTTACTAGAAAGAGCAGGTTGCTTCGAAATGCTTGCAGGAAAAATCCGGCTCGTTTATACTAACGCAGCCGTTTGATACAGGAGCGGCGTCGTTTGTTATTATTACATTCGTAATTACATAAGAAAACAAGGATGCAGATTGATCATTACCCCGCAAAACAAGCGTTGGATTGTTTACCCCAGGATAGATGAACAGACGAAGAAGCATCTGGAGCATTACCCGGACTTCTTACAGCAGATCTTATTCAACAGAGGGATTCGATCTGCAGAGGAAGCTGATGCGTACCTGTTTTCAGACCGGATTCCCGGGGATCCTTTTCAGCTGATAGACCTGGAAAAAGCGGTTGTGCGCCTCCTAAAGGCGATCGAAGATCATGAAAAGATCGTGGTTTATGGGGATTACGATGTGGATGGCGTGACTGCCACGGTCATGATGGTCGAAGCCCTGCGGTCCCTTGGTGGAGAGGTGCAAAGCTATATTCCAAACCGCTTTGATGAAGGCTACGGTCTCAATACCGAAGCCATCGAACTTCTGGCGCAGCAGGGCACCAGGGTAATCCTCACCGTTGATTGCGGTATCCGGTCACCATACGAGGCTGAACGGGCTTTGACGCTAGGGGTTGACCTGATCATTTCGGACCATCATCACCCAAAGGGGGATTTACCGCGCGGATACGCGGTCATTTGCCCCAAACGGGAAGGAGACCCTTACCCGGATAAGGACCTGGCGGGAGTAGGGGTGGCTTTCAAGATCCTGCAGGGATTATTCCTGCACAAGGGAATGAACGTAGAGAAAGCCGATGAGTGGCTCGACCTGGTGGCGCTTGGAACAGTGGCGGACATTGTCCCGCTCACTGGCGAAAACCGGGTGATGGTAAAGAAAGGCTTAATAAAGATTCAGACTGGCAGCCGCCTCGGTTTAAGTGCATTAACCGGTGTGGCGCAGAAAAACATTCAGCAAATTACCGCAACGGATATCGGTTTCATCCTGGGTCCGCGCCTGAACGCGGCTGGACGGATGGAATCAGCTCTGCAAGCTTACGATCTGTTGATCAGCCGGAATATCCTGCAAGCCGGTTATTGCGCCCAGGTTCTGGAAAACCAGAATGCTGAGCGTCAACAGGCTACCCGTAAAGCACAGGAGAAAGCTCTTTTAGAGATCGGTGATCCGGCGGCACGCAGGATCCTGTTTTCTTTCAGCGAGGAATATAGCTCGGGGATCGTTGGATTGGTGGCTTCGAAGCTGGTGGAAAATTTCTATCGACCGGCGATTATCGGGCAAATCGAAAACGATGTGATCCGGGCATCCTGCCGCAGCATCAGCGAGTTTCACATTACGGCAGCGCTGGATGAGTGTTCAGATCTTCTGGTAAGGCATGGTGGACACGCCATGGCGGCAGGTTTCACTGTAAAACAGGAGAATTTGGATCTGCTCAAGCAACGCCTGGAATTAATTGCAGCGCGGGAACTTGATGGAATGGATTTACGGCCGGTTGTAAAGGCTGACCTTGAGATCGAGATCAGCAAATTAAAACCGGGTTATTACGTTGAGCTTGAAAAGTTACAGCCTACCGGAATGGGAAATCCCACACCGGTGTTTATCTCACGCGCGGTGGAAGTGGATGGAATGCGGATAATGGGGAAGGATGGAAACCATATCAGCTTTAACATTCGCAATAGTCCGATCAGTCGGGCTGTGGCGTTCAACCAGGCGCAATGGTTTGACAGATGGAAGGAAGAAAAACCGCGTTTTGATATCGCATACACGATCGATATTAATCATTATATGGGCAAGGACACCCAGCAGATCAACATCAGAGACATGAAGATTTCTGCAGCCATTGTTTAAGGAAAGATGAGACCACCCAATCGGCTCAAAGCCATTCTCGTTTCATTGCTGGTGGTGATTATCTGGTCCAGTTCATGGGTGCTCATTAAAATTGGTTTGCGGGAAATTCCCGCGCTCACCTTTGCGGGGTTGCGCTATTTCATGGCTTTCCTGGTGTTGCTCCCGTTCCTCTTGCAGCGCCAGGTGAAACAACAGATCAGGGAGTTCAGCCGCAATGATTGGAAGCTGATCATCCTGCTGGGGCTGATATCATATTTTATTGCGCAGGGTGCACAATTCCTGAGCCTGGATTACCTGCCTGCCACCACACTCAGCCTGATGCTTAACCTGACCTCAGTGTTCGTGACATTTTCTGCCATTTTTCTGATCAAAGAAGTACCGACCCCGGTACAAATCATTGGGCTGGTGATCAACCTGGCAGGGATTTTTATCTTTTTCTTTCCGGCAGGTTTTTCGGGTTATTCTCCGGTAGGGTTCATCTTTGGCATTATCTGCCTGTTGGCAAATGGGATCGCCACCATCCTTGGTCGCAAACTCAATTACCAGGGAAGGTTGAACCCGATCGCAGTCACGCTTGTCAGCCTGGGGATCGGTTCAACGCTCATGCTCGGGATCGGTCTATTGTGGCAGGGCTTGCCATCCATCAGCATGCAAAGTTGGGTCATCCTGCTTGTTTTGGCTATCGTAAATACTGCGTTCACTTTTGTGGCGTGGAATTACACTCTTCAGACATTAACGGCAATGGAATCATCGATCATTAATGGCATGATGCTGGTTTTCATCACCATTTTTTCCTGGATCTTCCTGGGCGAATCCCAATCACTAAAAGAGGTGATTGGTTTATTCCTTGCATTTATCGGAGCCATCATCGTTAATATCAGAATTGAAAGGAAAGCGCGAAGCTGAACAACTACAATCAGAAATTACCGCTTGCGTGCTATAATTTTTAAATTGTAAAGTATCCTTTTTATTTCGGTAATAATCCTGGAGGTTTTTTGTGACAGACGAAAGGATCAATTCCCCTGCTTCCAGGCCACTGGCAGGAACAGCCAGCGTGAGCCATTTTAGCCCTCCACCCATCAACACAATTGAAGATACTGGTCTTGAATTGCTCTTCCTGCAGGATCTAGCCCTGAAGATCATTTATTTCCAGGGTTATATGACCGGTTACAAGATCGCTGAGGCACTCTGCCTG
The DNA here is from genome assembly GCA_964461605.1 of uncultured Anaerolinea sp. Lineage (GTDB taxonomy): Bacteria > Chloroflexota > Anaerolineae > Anaerolineales > Anaerolineaceae > UBA6107. The sequence continues at coordinate 12,553 of CAYWVP010000011.1, read as the reverse complement.
CCGTTCTCAGGAATGGTGGATCAGATTCTGGATGCTCTCAAACGAGAAAAATTTGTCGAGGTTAAATCCTCCCAAATGGGATTGGGCGAGGGAGCCTACCTGTATGCTATTACTGGCGCAGGTATCACTCACGCAAGAGAAGCGCTTGACCGCAGCCAATACGCAGGTCCTGCACCGGTGCCCTTGCAGGCTTACAACGATTCGGTCCGCAAACAGAGCCGCAGCAGGTTACTGGTAACCAGCAAGCACATGCGCAGCGTAATGGGAGACCTGGTTTTCGGAGACGAGACCTTTCATAAACTGGGTCCAGCGGTGAATTCGGGTACGTCCATATTCATCTATGGACCTCCGGGAAATGGGAAGACCAGTGTGGCGAGGGCGGTTGGTAACCTTGTCCTTTCGCAGACCATGTATATCCCGTACGCGATCCTGGTGGATGGACAGGTGATCACCATGTTCGATTCGGTGAACCATCAGATTGCCCCTGAGGAGACTGAAAATTCCGTCAGCATGCGGCTCAAAGGCAGAAAAGACCAGCGCTGGCTGAAAATTAATCGACCATTCATCATGGTGGGTGGAGAATTGACACTCGCCGGCCTGGACCTTGTTTTCAACGACACCTTGAAGTTTTACGAAGCGCCGTTCCAGGTGAAAGCCAATGGCGGCATCCTCCTGATCGATGATTTCGGCCGCCAACAGGTACGACCGCGCGACCTGCTTAACCGTTGGATCGTGCCTCTGGAAAACCGCATCGATTATTTATCATTGCACACCGGCCGGAAGATCGAAATTCCTTTTGATGTGCTGGTCATCTTTTCAACAAACCTGCCTCCGAGGGATCTGGTTGACGAAGCCTTCCTGCGGCGCTTACGTCACAAGATCGAGATCGTTGACCCAAGTTTTGAAAATTATCGAGATATCTTCAAGAAGGTCGCCGCGCAAAAGGGAGTAATCTATTCGGAGGAAGGGTTAACGTACCTTTTACAGGAATGGTACATTAAACCTGATCGAAAATTACGGGCTTCTCACCCGCGCGATCTTTGTGATCAGATCATCGATATTTCCAGGTATCTGCAAGTGGAACCGTTGATGTCCAAGAATCTACTTGATCGGGCAGCTTCCTCATATTTCGTGGAGTTATAGGCGTGCTTGAATCTTTTCCCAGACCGATGATATTTGGACATCGCGGCGCGTGCAAATATGCCCCCGAAAATACACTGGCTTCTTTTACGCTGGCTGTTGAACAGGGCGCGGATGCAATCGAACTGGATGCCAAGCTCAGCATCGACAATCAGGTGATGGTCATCCACGACCAGACTGTTGATCGCACAACCGATGGAAAAGGCAGAGTCAATCAGCTAACCCTGCGCGAACTGAAAGAGCTGGATGCAGGGAGTTTCTTTGATGAGAAATTCCGTGGTGAAAAAATCCCGACGCTGGATGAAGTATTCGAGACTGTGGGAAAACGATTCTTCATTAACGTCGAATTAACCAATTATGCCTCCCGCCGCGATCAACTTGTTCTACAAGTGGCGGAGATCGTAAAAAGGCACAACCTGCAGAATAGCATTCTCTTCTCTTCGTTTGCGCCCATCAACCTTCGGCGGATGAAGGAACTGCTGCCTGAGGTACCTGTAGGTTTATTGGCTCTGGATGGTCCTCTTGGCGCTTTGAATAGATCGGCATTCTATCTTTCTCTATCCCCTGCGATCATTCACCCGTACCTCAAAGACGTCAATGCGGGGTTTATGGCTCGCGAGCGAAGTCGCGGAAGGCGTGTGCACGTCTGGACAGTTAATGCGGAAGTGGATATGAAGCGGCTGATGGATCTTGGTGTGGATGGTGTGTTCACCGATGATCCGATCACCGCGCTGCGAGTACTGAGGGGAAAATGATCCCGGTGGAATGGGTGGAGGCTGCCAGCCGCAGGATCGACGGGCAGATCAAACGCACACCCATTACATTTGATCAAAATCTCGACCTCTATTACAAGTGGGAAAACCAGCAGGTTACCGGCTCCTTCAAAATTCGCGGTGCTTTGAACAAAGTTCTGTCTCTCACATCTGAAGAACGGGCAAATGGGTTGGTAACATGCTCGGCGGGGAACCATGGGCAGGGTGTGGCTGTGGCAGCCCGCCAGACCGGAACCGGATGCGTGGTATATGCCTCTGACCACGCAGCACCGGTCAAACTGGAAGCAATGCGCAAACTGGGGGCAGATGTACGACTGGTCAGTGGCGGCTACGTGGAGGCTGAAAAAGCCGCTATTGAGTGTGCTGCCGATACGGGAATGACTTTCATCTCACCCTACAATGATCCTGAGGTAATTGCCGGCCAGGGAACAATCGGGCTCGAGATCCGTGACTGGACGCGGATTGAGCGTGATGTGTCCTGTCTGCTCATACCAGTTGGCGGGGGTGGATTGATCTCCGGAGTGGCAACCTTTATGCGAGCCTTCGACAGGAATGTCAGGATTATTGGCGTGCAGTCCGAAGCTTCGCCTTACGCTCATCAACTTTTCCGCACAGGCAGCCAGGATGGTGTGGTAGAGGTGGGGAGTATCGCTGAAGGGCTGGCGGGTGAGATCGATCACGCTTCCATTACCATACCGCTCATGCTGGAATGCGTGGATGATATTGTGCTGGTATCAGAAGACGAGATCAGAGAGGCTATCCGCTACGCCTGGCAAACCCATCAGCAAATTATTGAAGGATCGGCTGCGGTAGGTCTGGCTGCCCGACTTGCTGGTAAAATAAACCTGTCACCAGTGTTGACGATCATCACGGGTGGGAACATCCAGCCCGAATTGTTCAACACAATCATACGCCGAAATTAGAACCTGGTGAGTCATTGAAGAAAGCTATCCATGTATTATTGCTTTTAATTATGCTTACTGCCATATTCCCTCAAAAGATGGCAGTCAAGGCAGACGTTAAATTGCAAGGATTCAATTACAAAGACCAGGCTTCACGTATCCTGCAACAAATGTCCATCGAGGAAAAGGTAGGAGAGGTCTTTCTGGTTTCGTTTGATGGCGCCAATATTGAAGAAGGCAGCCAGGTCCTCAACCTGGTGGAACAGAAACATGTTGGGGGAGTTGTGCTGCGACGGGAGAATGACAATCTCACTGGTCCGGAAAACACTTCTGCTGCCCTACAGGAATTGATCATCAAACTACAGGAAACGAAAAAGAATTCCGCGATTGCCGACAACAGGACGCTTTCTTATACACCTCTACTGATCGGCATCAGGCAGGACGGTGATCTCTATCCCGGTGATCAGATTCTGAACGGCGTTACGGTTTTACCCAACGCGATGACGATCGGGGCTACCTGGAATACGAATAATGCCCTTGTTGCGGGTTCGATCCTGGGGGCTGACCTGAGCGCCCTCGGGGTAAACCTTTTATTAGGTCCATCACTTGATGTGTTGGATGTTATCCGCACAGATGGCGGAGAAGATCTGGGTGCCAGTACATTTGGCGGAAATCCGTATTGGGTGGGCGAAATGGGGCAGGCATTCATCGAAGGGGTGCACAAGGGCAGCCGGAATCGCATCGCCGTGGTTGCCACCCATTTCCCGGGCATCGGTAGTTCAGATCGCAAGCCCGAGGAAGAGATCGCAACAGTCAGGAAATCGCTGGAACAACTAAAACAAATTGAATTAGCACCGTTCTTCACCGTAACCAATCTGGAATTGGACCAATCGCAGATCGTTGATGGTTTACTGGTTTCACACACACGTTACCAGGGCTTCCAGGGTAACATTCTTACCTCCACCAAGCCAGTTTCTTTTGATTCAAATGCACTTGAGATGATCATGGGACTGGCGCAGTTCAGCCCATGGAGAGAGAATGGCGGGGTAATCATCAGTGATGATCTCGGTAGTGATGCGATAAAGAAATTTGTTGACCCATTGGGTACAGGGTACGATGCCCGGCAGGTGGCCAGAACGGCATTGATGGCTGGAAATGATATGCTTTACCTGGGTAACATCATTGCCAGCGGAGACGAGGATTCGTACACGACTGTGGTCAGGACGATCGACTATTTTGTCCAAAAGTACCTGGAGGATAGTGTTTTCCGAGTGCGCGTGGACCAGGCTGCCCTTAATATCATTGCATTAAAACTGAAGCTTTACCCCAGCTTAGACGCGGGTAGCATCATCCCGAATCCGGAACGTCTCAGTTCGATCGGTCAGCGTCAGGAGGAAGCCACTGATATTCTCCAGACTGCGGTGACACTGATCAGCCCGGATTTTGAAGACATGGGATCAGTGTTGCCGAATCCACCGGATTATGAAGATCGAATCGTGATCATTTCGGACCTGCTCACTTATGCTCAATGCAGTACCTGTGATGCACAATCCATTTTTCCAGCGGAGTCCATTCTCAATGCGTTGATCCGTTTGTATGGATCCGGGGCAGGTGATCCGATCCAGAGCTCGAACCTCAATGCGTATTCTTATGAGCGGTTGAGATTGCTGCTGGAAAGGGCGGAGGGAACAGAAGAAGTTCAGGTGACGCTCAATTCTGCCACCTGGATCATTTTTGCATTCACAGATTTTGGGACTGAGAAACTGGACACCACTGTATTCAGAAGGTTGTTCGATGAAAGGCCTGATCTGGTCCGCAACAAAAAGGTCATTGGTTTTGCTTTTGGTGAACCGTATTATCTTGATGCAACAGATATCTCCAAGTTTTCTGCGTATTACTCTTTCTACAACAAGCTGCCTGAAACCTATGACCTTGCTGCCCGGGTGTTACTGCAGGAGTTGATCCCGGTTGGAAACCTACCAGTTTCCATGCCCGGTATTGGTTACGAGTTAACCACGCAGACTTCTCCTGATCCGGGTCAGATCATTCCATTAGTGATCGAAGCGCCGGTAGAGATTGGCACGCCTGTCAGCACACCACCGACCGGTTATAGCCAACCATTACTGTACAAAGCAGGTGATACGATCCCGGTCAAAGCAGGTCAGATCGTGGATCACAACGGTAACCCGGTTCCCGATGGTACCCGGGTGAATTTCGTCATTGACACCATGTCCACCAGCGGCAGCGTAGAGCAGCTTCAGGCTGAGACGGTGGACGGGTATGCCAGGGTGATGTATGTCATCCCAAGCATCGGCAGCCTGGAATTACGCGTGACCGCTGATCCTGCACTAACCTCTCAAATCCTTCGCCTCGATATCACGGATGCAGGTGGAGTCGTAACGTCATTTGAACCAACCATCGCGGTGACAGAAGAGGTAGTACCTACTGCAACCGAAGTTCCTCCTACGCCAACACCACAAAGACCGCTCGAGCAGCGCCATCAGGAAGGAAAGACTGGCTTTTCAGATTGGTTATTGGCCAACCTGCTGATCTGGGCATTCTGTTTCATGTTCAGTTGGCTCGCGCACAGACAATTAAGCCGGAAGTGGAATTACATCACCATTCTCGCTATGGGATTGGGAGGGTACCTGGCTTACCTGTACCTTGCCCTGGGCTTACCCGGTTCACAGGATCCGATCAACACGCGGGGAACGGTGTACATCCTGATCAGCGTTACGATCGGGATGGTCATCGGGTTGGCGGTCAGCCTTTTCTTTTATTGGCAGAAACGAAACGGGGGAGTTTCAGCGAAGCAGCGTAACAATTAACGATATCAGGCTTAATCCTGCCAGAATGATCCATTGCTTGGATAATGGGCGCTGCAACAGGGAAGGGGTTTTTATTGACACACGGTTACCACCGGAAGGAATAGCAACCGGGCGGCTGCCTATCAAAGCCTCGCGGAAATGTTCCACAGTCTCCGGCCGGTCATCAGGATGCAACGACATTCCCCACAGGATGGCGTTCTCGGTTTTCATTGTGACTGCCTGATTGATCTCTCGTATCGGCTGTAGGGAGGATGGATCGATAAAACGCTGCCGGGCATCTGCGGGTGGTTTTCCGGTGAGCATGTGGTACAGGGTAGCTGAAAAGGCGTAAATATCGCTGCGCGCATCCGTGTGACCGATATCACCGCCATATTGCTCAAGCGGGGTGTAGAGGGCGGTTCCCTGACCCTGCAGGATGGTGATGGTTACTTCACCGGGTGCGAGTAATTTGACAAGACCAAAATCCACCAGTTTAAGCAGTCCCGAGGGCGTAATCTTCAGATTACTCGGTTTAATGTCACGATGAAGGATGGGTGGATCCTGGCTGTGCATGTAGCTCAGTGCATCTGCCAGTTGATGTGCCCAGTTGAGCACATCCTTCTCTGCAACAAAATCCCCTTTTTCCCTTTTTTCGAGCATGACGGTACGCAAATCTTTGCCGGGAACGTAATCCATCACCAGGTAATCGTTCAAACCGATCGAAAAATAATCGGACACTTTCGGGAGGTTGGGGTGGTCAAGGCGGGCAAGGACGGTAGCTTCCCGTAAGAACTGATCACGCGCTTCCTTGACCAGGTTTTGGGGCATTGTTTTGTCGTGTTCCACCTCTTTTAAGGCGCACTGGCGGCCTTCCAGGCGGAGGTCATCGGCCAGGTAGATGCAGCCCATGCCCCCCTGGCCGATGATTTGGCCAACGCGGTATCGTCCGCGCAGTGTATCACCTGGTTTGAGCGGTGCGATCATCCAATTTCCTTGTTGATGCATACAATCATTTTGTAAAAAATCCCATTTTGTAATATTATACCTGATGAGTATTCCGATATTTTTTAAAGGCGAGGGAATTGATGAGCATGGCAACCGAACAGGATCACATTACAAATGAATTCCCGGTAATTGTTGCCCTGCAGGGTCCCTTGGAGGGGAAGCGGTGGATCGTTAAGGATGGTGTCGTGATCGGCAGGGATGAAGACTGTACGATCACGATCGAAGACCGCCAGGTTTCGCGTCATCACGCGCGGGTATTCATGAAGGATGGAGTATGTTACGTGGAGGACCTGGGCAGCAAGAACGGCACCTTTTTCGCTGGTGAGGCTGTTGCAGAACCAACACGCCTCAGTGATGGAGACATCATACAGGTGGCGTTGATCCAGAAATTTGCCTTTTACAGTTCTGATGCGACCATGCCCATCGACGATCTTGACCAATCACTATTTAGATCCGTCGGCACGCTGCAATTGGATGAGAGATCACGCAGGGTTTGGGTGAGAGGAAACGAGATCAATCCCCCGCTTTCGGCTGCTCAATTCCGTCTGCTATTCTGCCTGTATGAACAGGTCGGTAAGGTTGTTCCCAGGGAGGAGTTGATCCGGAGGATTTGGGAAGAGGAGGAGTCTTCAGGGGTATCAGAGCAAGCCCTGGATGCACTCATACGTAGGTTACGCGATCGTCTGATGGAAATGGACAACGCTCATCAGTTCATTGTGACTGTCCGCGGGCACGGCACACGGCTGGATAATCCACCTTTCCACGGTAGTTAAATAAAATAACGGTTCTATCAGAACCGTTATTCTGTATTTCAGTATCTGAAGGATCAAGCGTTCAGATTCTTTTCCATGTTCTGGCGCAGTGCCATCCGGTATATTGAGCGCAGGGCTTCGATCAGTTCCGGCGATTGCTTGCGGGTTTCTCCTTCGGTGATGATGGCATTGATCGTTTGCAGGAACTGCTCATTCACCTGATCCGGGTTGTCACTCAATAACTGCTTGCGCTGCGCATCATCACCAGCTTCCAGCAGGGACTGGATGAACTCAACCTCAGGCGGAGGGGCTGATAGCTTGTCGAGAACCGCGGCCACTTTTTGAACCTTTTCAATGCGGGCGAGATCGTTATTCTCCCGGGCTTTTTCGAACTCGACCTGCACAGCCTGAGAGAAAAATTCGTCAATTTCCGCAGCGTGTTTTTCTATGGCTTGTTCGGTGTTTTCTTCCGCAATTATTTTATCCAACAGTGCAACGGCTTTACCGAGCCTTTCCTTCATTTCAGCATCGATCTTGCGGGTCAGGTCGAGTAGCTTGGCACGCAAGTCCACCAGGGCTTGTTTTGATTCACCCTCAGTTTTTTCGATCCTTTCGCTGATCACCTGGAAGAACTGGTAATCCAATCCGTTGCGGGTGAGGCTGACCAATGTGGTCAGGCTGGAATCCGATTTGACAGATGAAAGGATGTCGAGCAGTTTTTCCCTTGTCAACCCTCCCTTGTTGGCTTGCTCCAGCTCTTTTAGCGCGGCTTGTGTTTCCTGGCTATCTGCCAGGAGTTTGCGTCCGAATTCTGTTTCGTTAAGCATGTCAGATTGGAGTTGGGCGAGGGTTTTTGCGCCTTCTTCATCACCCTGCATGGCAGTGGATTGGATCAAAGTGGAGAGCAGGGTGAAGGTCTCGCCGTCGATCAGGTCAGCTTCCTGGTGGATAACCGTGACGCGATCTTCGGGGTTGGCAATGGATAATAAGCGCTGCAACAGGCTGATCCTTTTCTGCTGCGCTTCGATCATTTCCTTGGTGATCCCGTCAGCTTCGAGGACCTTGTCGATCAGGGTCTGAAAAGTGAACATTGTGCTTGGTTGGAAGAGGTATCCCTTCCTTTTTTCTGCCGGTAGCGCGTTGACGATCTGGTTGATCAACGGTCCGATCTGTTTTTCCTGTTCGTTGATTGGTAAACCCAGTTCCGGGGGAAAATAGGTGAGCAGCAATTCTTTTTCGGGATCGTGGTATACAACCGGCGAGCTGATCAACCCCTCGTAACCACAGGACTGGCACCGGGCGGTGTTGCCTGCACGACTCAGGAGTTTCTGTTTGGCAGTTGGATCGGTTGTCATGTCAAATAGGATTTGCACATCAGTCACGATAGGTTGTTTACAACGCGGACACACGGTTTGAATTCTTGGCATGGTTTCACTCTCAGATTTTTATTTTTAACAGGGTGATTATACCATCCAGTACCCTGTGGTCTTTTTATGGGTTGTTGTTCAATCCACAGTGGTCATTGGAAGGCAAAAACAGATGCGGGTGCCTTTGCTGTGATCTGAATCGATCCAGATCCTTCCCCCGTGGGCTTGCACAATGGATTTCGCCAGGAATAATCCGAGTCCAGCCCCTTTTGTCTGGCGGGTCGCGTTTGGGGACCGATAAAAACGATCAAAGATATACGGTGCGTCATTTGGATCGATACCCGGACCATCATCGCTGACGCACACGATGAGGTTCTCTCCCCGGATTACGGCCTTGATGCGGATATCTCCATCCGGTGCGTATTTGATCGAATTGGATACCAGGTTGGTGATCACCTGGTTGATGCGCGTGTCATCCGCCACGATGATCGGCAGGGGTTGCGGAATATCCACCACGATCTTGTGCCCGCTGGTCTGGGTTTGCATTCTTTCCGCCACGTGCTGGATGATATCCGCGATTTGTGTGTCATTGCGTTTGAGGCTGAAACCCTCAGCCTGCAGCCGGGTTACATCGAGAAGATTCTCAATGTACTCACTGAGGCGGTCAGCTTCCTCCTCGATCACTTGCAGGCTTTCATTGACCACATCCTTCTCCCAACGGGCGTCATCGCGGCGCAAGGTGCCGGCGTAACCCTTGATCAAAGCGACCGGTGTTTTTAGTTCGTGGCTGATCACCGAAATGAACGTGGCTTTCAGCTCGTCCGCCTGCCGGAAGCGGGTGATATCCCGGATCGTGGTAATGATGTTGACCAGCTTGCCTTCCTGTGAGATCAACGGCGCGTAGGTAATGCCCACCGGGATCGGAATGGGATTATCTTTCCTTCTCAGATCTCCTTCGACATACAGAGATGCGTGAGGGGTAAGTGGCCAACCGTCGGCGATCGCTTCAGACAGGGTCATGCCATGGGGGGGCTTTTCCCATTTAATGATCTCATCATGCGCTTTTCCGATCAGGGATGTAGAAGGTTCTCCGTATATGAATGAAAACGATTTGTTAGCACTTTCAATGTGTAGATCCTGGGTGAGGATCAGAATACCATCGGCGGCAGAATCGAGAAGACCGGTTACCCTGCGCCGGTCATTTTCCACCTGGGTGTACAACTGCGCGTTTTGAACGGCAATTGCTGCCTGGTCAGCAAAACTGGATAGCAGGGTACGGTCGTTGGAAGAGAATTCAGCATATTCGCGAAAAACGAAGATCACTCCCAATATGCGCTGCCCCGTGATAAGCGGGAGCCCGACGCTGCTCAAACGGCCCATCGTGATCGCCTGGGTATAGCTGCCCAGCAACCGGTTGATCTCCTTCAATTCAGAATCTTCCGGGTCCTGTTCCTCGGTTATCTGGGCAAATTGCGGTTCAAGGAAGTGTAAAAACGCAGGGGGCAAGCCAGAGGAAACTCTGATCTGCCACCCCTCATTATTCCGTAATGCGATCAAACCGGCCTGGCCGGCGAGCATTTCCAGCGAAATTTGCAGGATCCTCTCCAGTAGTTTGTCGAGGTCCAGTTCCTGTGAGATAGCCCGTGAGATCTCCAGTAAGTAATCACGTTGGCGAACACGAAAATCAGGCAGCATTTTCTATCTCACAGGTCCTCATGCAAAACCTCATTCAAAAAGGATCAGCCGGCTTTTTCCGCCAGACCTACCGCTTCTTCGAAGATAGCCAGTCCTTCATCGATCTCTTCCGCGGTGATGCAAAGCGGCGGTGAAACGCGGATCGTGCTGGTCCCGCAACCCAGCGTGAGCAGACCGCGCTCAAATGCAAGGTCCACCACTTTATCGCGTAATTTTTCTCCCGGTTCCCGGGTTTCACGATTGTTTACAAACTCAATGCCGATCATCAACCCGATCCCGCGGACAACACCAATGGACGGATGACGGGATTGCATTTCACTTAACTTCTGCAAGCAGTAACTGCCAACCCTGGCAGCATTCCCCATAAATTCGTTTTCAACAAGCTTCAGCGTTTCCAGCGCAGCAACGCAGGCGAGGGGATTACCACCGAATGTGTTTCCGTGGGCACCCTTCTTCCAAGTGGTTATGCTCTTCCGCGCGATCATCGCACCAAAGGGCACGCCCGAAGCAATTCCTTTCGCAGTTGTGACAATATCCGGTTCGACGCCGAAGTTCTCAATTGCCCACCACTTACCGGTGCGGCCAACCCCGGATTGCACTTCATCCGCGATCAACAGGATGCCGTGCCGGGTGCACACTTCACGCAAGCGTGGGAGGAAGTTGGCCGGTGGTACCACATAGCCGCCTTCACCCTGGATCGGTTCAATGATGATGCCTGCCACATCCTGCGGGGGAACAAGATGTGCAAAGATATTCTCTTCCAGGTAGCGAATGACGGTGTCACCTGTGTCCTCGCCGGGGAGCATATTCAAAACCGGTCGATAAGGGTCAGGAAAAGGAATGTGGGTGACTCCGTTCATCAACGGATAAAATCCGCGGTGATAGTGCGGTTTTGATGCTGTGAGGGTGACCGATCCGTGCGTTCGGCCGTGAAAACCGCCTAAAAATCCGATGAATTGTGTTCGCCCGGTGTGATAACGCGCCAGTTTTAGCGCGGATTCAACGCTTTCGGTACCGGAATTCGTCACAAAAATGACCGCGTCCTCTTTAAAAGGCGCGATCCGGTTGAGATACTCAGAAAGTTCGATCCATTTTGGATGATAAAAATCTGAGGAAATGTGAATAAACTTTTCTGCCTGTTCCTGGATTGCCTTGACAACAGCGGGGTGGCTGTGACCGGTGGAATTTACGGCGATGCCTGCGGCAAAATCAAGAAATTTGTTACCGTCCACATCCCAAACATAAACCCCTTTTCCGTGATCCATAACAAATGGATAACCTCTGGGGTATGACGGTGAGACCACTTTGTGATCACGCTCGATAAGACTGCTTGCCTTGGGTCCGGGTAGGTTGCGTGGTTCCAATCGATCCTCCTGATGTAGATGATGGTTTCGGTTTTATAGCAGGTCAACCGGGGTGTTTTGTGCTTTTTGCGCGTACTTTCCTCATTATATCATGGAGGTTTTTTTGCTTTGATCGGTGGAAGGGTGTGGCCGTGTTCCCCCTTCGTGCGGGTCGATTCGTTGACGATGCAAATAAACCCTGCTATGATATTAAAAATATGATTTCCAAGAGAACACGAAATTTTCGCAGATTTCTACAATCAGCGATCTTGAAACTGCGCTGGTTGATGCCCGGCATTGGCGTAAAACGTTGGGTTCTGGTCATCCTCATTGGCACTACCATTCTTGGATTAGGACTGACAGTATTTCTGCTGGATGTGTATCACACGGTGCCTGAAGGCTGGTGGATCCCGTTCATTAAGGTCGTGGCGCTTCAATTCGTGACCAATCGTGTATTGCGCGCCTTGATATTTGGACTCATTGGAATCGCACTGATCATCGTTGGCATTATTGGATTGAACCGTGCACTGTTAAGGCCATTCCTTCGTCCGGGCAAGGACGTGATCGATACGGTGGCAGAATACAGGCGTAAAGACAAAGGTCCACGCATTGTTGTGATCGGTGGGGGCACAGGGTTGACCTCCATCCTGCGCGGATTGAAGGCCTATTCCAGGAACATAACGGCGGTCGTCACAGTAGCTGATGACGGAGGATCTTCCGGTGAGATCCGGAAAACCGTCGGCATCCTGCCTCCCGGCGACCTGCGCAA
>CAYWVP010000010.1:6062-20193 GCA_964461605.1 uncultured Anaerolinea sp. | reverse complement strand
CGGGTGACCTGGTGCTTGATCTTGGCGGCACTGCCGTCAAACAGGTGGATTCACAGATGGCGGTGGGCAGCCAAATGATCAGCATACCCTGCAACGAAGGATTATCGGTGGAAATCAAGCAGGCAGTCGGAATTATCGCGTTAAACATTCCGGAAGGCTGTGCGGTGAACATACACCTGGACAATGCCCTGGTCAACACGTCGATTCCTGCCGGATATCAGCGCAACGGGGATGAGATCAGCTTTGCCCCGCCCGGTTCGTCTGGGAAAGCCGTCGATATCCGTATCGGGTTGGCGGTAGGCGCGATTGGAATAAATCAATCAAAATAAGCATGAAAGCGGAGAGAAATTCTCCGCTTTTTATTTTTTTGGAACTTTTTTTTCAATTATGCGTCATACCGGTAGAGTAAAAAAAGAGAGAGGATCAAAATGAAAAAATCAATGCTTTTAGTTGTAGTTAGTTTAGTTGCCATGTTCGTTCTGGCAGCCTGCGGTACCACAAATGTGACGAATACCGTGCAGCAGGTGCGTACGATTTCCGCACAAGGCAACGGGTTTGTTTACATCGTGCCTGACATCGCCTACATTAACGTGGGTGTTCGGGTGGATGCCGATGAGGTTTCTGAGGCACTTGCAGCCAACAATGTCCAGGCGAATGCCATCGCTGACGCTTTGGCCGCCCTGGGCGTAGACAAGGCAGATATCCAGACATCGAATTTCAACGTCTACCCGATGCAGGATTGGGGTCCTGATGGGCAGATCTCGCGCAAGTACTATGTCGTTGAGAACACCGTTTTCGTCACTGTGCGCGACCTCACCAAGCTGGGTAACCTGCTGGACACTGTGGTCAGCTCCGGCGCCAACACCATCAACGGCATCAGTTTTGATGTGCAGGACAAGTCAGCCGCCGAAGCAGAAGCGCGCGATAAAGCGATCGCTGATGCCAGGCTCGAAGCTGAAGCCATCGCCGCTGCATCCGGGATCACGCTTGGTGACATTCAGACAGTGAATGTTTACACCAGCGGTGTGGTCACCCCGATGTACGAGTCAAAGGGAATTGGTGGAGCGATGGCATATGACGCTGCCGCCCCCATTTCCGCCGGTCAATTGAAGGTAAGTGCGGACGCGAATATCGTTTTCGAGATCAAGAAGTAAACTTCTCCTCCCAACAAAAACAGGGTGCCAGCGACGGCACCCTGTTTTACGTTAAGCCAGTGATCAATACTTGATCGCGCTGATGCGCTGCAATTTGCTGAGTTTGTGAGTGGAGATTACCCGCCGGACAGTGCCGGAGAGCCCGCGCATCACAACGCTGTCGGTGCGGGCACCGTCTTTGAAATATCTCACGCCCTTGAGGTAATCGCCGGTGGTGATGCCGGTGGCGGCAAAGAACACGTTATCGGATGAGATCAAATCATCCATTAAGAGGGGCTTATTGAAATCAACCCCCATCTCCTTCGCCAGGTCCAGTTCTGTCTGGTTGCGCGCGAAAAGTTTTCCCACGATCTCACCGCCCATACAGCGCAAACCGGCGGCTGCCAACACACCTTCAGGTGTTCCCCCGATGCCCATTAACAAATCTGCCGTGTTGTTTTCCGTGGCGGTCATCATTGCTCCAGCCACATCACCATCAGGGATCAATTTAATGCGTGCCCCGGCCGTGCGCACTTCGGTAATTAGCTGCTCGTGGCGGGGGCGGTCGAGGATGACCACGGTGAGGTCTTCCACTTTCACACCCTTACATTTCGCCACCTTGATGAGGTTGTCCTTGACGGGGGCGTCGATATCAACGCAGTTCCTGGCGGTCGGGCCCACGGCGATCTTGTTCATGTAAACGAATGGTCCCGGATTGAACATCGTTCCACGCGGCGCGAGGGCTACCGTGGCGATCGAATTCCATAATCCGAATGCCAGGGGGCGTGTTCCTTCGATGGGATCGACAGCGATATCCACTTCCGGTCCTTCACCGGTGCCCAATACTTCACCGTTATACAGCATGGGTGCTTCATCCTTCTCGCCTTCACCGATGACGACCACTCCACGCATTTCGATGGTATTGAGCATGACACGCATCGCGTCAACCGCCACTTTGTCAGCGAGGTTCTTGTCGCCTCTGCCCATTTGCCTGCCGGCAGCCAGCGCGGCGGCTTCGGTTACCCGCACAAGATCAAATGCCAGGTTGCGAGTCGGTGTTTTATTCTGCATGATACCTCCCTTTCAATTGGTGATTTTTGTACTATCCGGCAATAAAAATGATCAGATAATACCCGATGGTGATCGCCCACAGGATGGAATCGATCCGGTCCAGAAATCCCCCATGGTCAAGAAGGATGGTACCTGAATCTTTGACATTGAAATAACGTTTGAGCATGCTTTCGCCGAAATCTCCCATCGGGGCGAGGATCGAGATCACTACCCCCAGGATGATGCCATGGACAGGGAGGATGGCAGGAATAAACCCGTGCCATAAAGCAGCCACACCCCATCCGGCTAAAATTCCGGTCACGATGCCG
This sequence comes from uncultured Anaerolinea sp., assembly GCA_964461605.1. Lineage (GTDB taxonomy): Bacteria > Chloroflexota > Anaerolineae > Anaerolineales > Anaerolineaceae > UBA6107. Next base: position 17,681 of record CAYWVP010000010.1, on the reverse strand, counting down.
GCGATGTAACCCTCCCAGGATTTTTGCGGGCTGACGCGCGGGAACATCTTGTGCCGGCCAAACTTCCGACCGATGGCATACGCGCCGGTATCAGCGATGACGATGATGACGATCACCAGCAGGATCCAATATAGCCCGTTATTCAGGTTACGGATGGAGACGGCGTAAGCGCCCAACCAGCCCAGGTAAAGCGGTCCGCCGAGCGTGAGGAAGAAACTGACCGCCGAGTTCTTTCCACCTTTCTGGTGTTCAAGCACGTGGTAGAACATGGCTGCCAGTACCAGCACAGCCAGGAGCAGGTCACTGAACTGAAAATTCAGCAGGTGGCGCAGAATGATCGCCAGGAATGTAAAGATCAACATCAAGACGAGCGAGGGGGAGAATCCGCCTTTGCGAAACAGCTGCCACAGCTCAAAAGCAGCCAGGGTGATGATGATGGCCACCAGGATGGCAAAAGGCCACCTGCCCACCCAGGCGAACAGGATGAAGACGGGAATCAGGATGGCCGCGATAAGGAGTCGTTTACGCAGGGATGGATCAGGTTTCATGATCAGAGCTGGAAATTTTTCCAAACCTCCGATCACGCTGGCCGTAAACCTCGATTGCTTTGAAGAGTTCTGTTTTATCAAAATCCGGCCATAAGGTGGGTGTGAAATACCATTCAGAATACGCGGATTGCCAGATCAGGAAGTTGCTGACGCGCATCTCTCCGGATGTGCGGATGATCAGATCAGGATCTGGTGTGCCGGCAGTAAAAAGGTATTGATCGACGAGTTCTTCAGTGACCTGTTCGGCGGGTACATTTTCTTTGATCATTCGCTGAATGACATGGATGATCTCATCCCGACCCCCATAATTCCAGGCGAGATGCAGGGTGAGCACATCGTTGTTGCAGGTGATCTCCATGGAGTGTTTCACCTTGATCCTGGTCGGCTCGGGCATGGCATCCAGGCGGCCGATGTGATGGAGCTTTACACCTTCACGGCAAAGTTCATCCAGCTCTTTGTCAAGATATGTTTCAAGGATGGTTAAAAGGCCATCCACTTCGGACTTGGGACGGCGCCAGTTTTCAGTTGAAAATGCGTAAATGGTGAGGTGTTTAACACCCTTTTCCCGGCAACCCTTGATGATCTGGCGCAGGTTTTCAGTGCCCGCGCGGTGACCATCCAAACGGGTTAACCCGCGTGCCTCTGCCCAGCGGCCATTACCGTCCATGATGATGGCGATGTGACAGGGGGTCTTGCAGATTTGATCGGTCATTGGGTCAGTAGCCAGCCAGGGTTAAACTTCCATGATCTCGGCATCTTTACGATGGCCAACCTTATCGATCTCTTCGATCATGCGGTCGGTTAGTTTTTGCAGTTCTTCTTCACCGAGTTCAAGGTCATCTTTGGAGATCATCTTTTCCTTTTCAAAATCGCGCAGGTCTTTGATCAGATCGCGGCGGACGTTGCGAACCGCCACCCGGGTTTCCTCCAGGCGGCTGTTGACCAATTTAACCAATTCGCGGCGGCGGTCTTCGGTGAGCGGGGGAAGGTTCAAACGGATCACTTTACCGTCGTTGTTGGGGGTCAGCCCCAGTTCAGAAGCCAGGATCGAACGTTCAATGGTTTTGATCGTGGCGGGATCGAATGGTTTGATCAATAGCGCGCGCGCTTCCGGCACGGAGATGCTCGCCAGTTGCATCAACGGGGTGGGCATACCGTAGTAGTCAATGGGTAGTTTTTCCACCAAAGCAGGGGTTGCCCTGCCGGTGCGGATCCCGGTAAGGTCCTCTTCGAGTGTCTGCAAGGCGCCTTTCATGCGGCTTTCTGCGTCTTTTACGATATCTTTAATCATTAATTTCCTCCGCAAAGGGTAGTTTGTTTGATCGGTGTGGAATTAAGCATACCTTAAAAACTGGAAAAAATCCATCAACTTTGCTGTATCTATACGATGAACACATCAAAAGGATGCAACAAGGTCTTGACAAAACGAACAAATGTTCTATAATATTAATGACAATCAAAATTCCATCTGGCCCGAACCTTGCAATAGAAAGGATAACCGCGACTTATGGAGTATAAAATGAACACAGGAATGTTATGGTTTGATAATGACCCGAAAGTAGATTTCTTCACCAAGATCAGCCGGGCGACAGATTATTATCAGAAAAAATACGGTCAACGACCTGACCTGTGCTATGTACACCCGAGCATGAAGTTCGAGCCACCTCCAAAAACGACCGGTATCGAAGTACAGACGGACCAGATGGTGCTGCCGGACCATTTTTGGCTGGGAGTGAAAAGCCTCACCGCCTGAAATCGACCGATATACTCCAACCATTCAGCCGCCTTACCGGCGGCTTTTCTTTTTTCCAGCACGTTGGATGCGTTTGACCAGCCAATTCCACACCTGGGTGATGTGTCTGAAGGGGCGTTTCGAAAAGCGGTTCGCATAATGCAGCGCGGCAGCTTCAAGACTGACCCGGCGCTTTTGTTCTTCAGCCAGGTACCAGCGGTGTTCGAGTATCCAGAGGTAAAGATCCATCGGGGTGCGATGCGGAAAGTCCTTAAGGATCTCGTGTTTGTTAATGATCGTGAAGAGAGGTCTGAATACTTCCTTGTACCAGCCTCTAACCGCTTCTTCATCGGTGATGGGGCGGTGAAGTTTTTCTCCCATAAACCAGCGGTGTACGCTGATGTGCTGCAATACCTTGTCATATTGTCCGGGCAGGGAAAAACGGAAATTCTCGTCCGGGTAATACAAGTCCAATTGGGTTTCCTTTAAAAAATCAAGGTATTCCTGTTCCAGCACCAATTTGTTCAGGTCAGTGTCCTTGTCAATGTGACCCGGAGTGCGTATCTCGGTGACATACGCGTCAATGAAGACCTGACCCTTCTCCCGCGCAACTGAAACACGATGGTTGCCGTCCTTAATGAAATAGGCATCACCGATCTTGTACACCTCGACGGGGGGCAGAATGATGTTCTTGAAATGCGCGCGGTCGATGCTTTCCCAACGGGAACGGGTATGTGTCTGGCGTGGTAAAAAAGCCCGGTCAAAATCGTAGTAGCGGCTGACTGAGCCGATGATCTTATCAGTCTCAATTTGCCGGACACCGATGTAATTCTGTCCACGCATCGGGATGTGCTTGAGAACTTCCTCGAAAGGCAGAAGTTCGTTATTCTTGTTTCCCAGCCAACTCAAAATGGATCGCCAAAAGCCTTTCTGATAGGCGTAGGAAAAGTCCATCCTGGATTGCTGGTCGAAATTTCCGCTGGAATCATTTCGATCGCTCATCGAACAACTCCTTTTTGCCAGCTACGCGCATCAGGCAGTAGCATAGGCAACACCTTGTATCCATATACATTTTGTACCGTCGTTTTTCCGATCAAGGTACGTGTGACGGTGTCCTGTCGATACACATGTATGTGTCCGTGTAAAAAATAGGTGGGTTGAAACACTTTGATCAACCAGTTAAAAGCCTTGATGCCGCGGTGGGGCAGGTCCTCCTCATCGTGTACTTTCCACGGGGGAGCGTGCGATAAAAAGATGTCCAGATATCGGCCAAGTTTGGCTTTATTGATGAGGAAGCGCGGTACCAGGCTGAACACCAACCCCCAGTACTCATCCTGAGTATACTGGTGTTGCCCGCGGTTGTAGCGCAGAGAACCTTCCAGCCCGGCTAAAATCAGACCGGTGTCATCTTCGATGCAGCGGCGGTGCAGGTCCACAGCGCCCCAGGGAAATCGCCGCGTGCCCCCCACGCCAAACTCCTTATCACTGGCGTGATTTCCGCGTACGTAATAACAGGGAACATTGAGCATGCTGAGCATATATTCGATGTAGAAATACGGGAGATCACCGCAGGATAATATCATATCAATATCCTGGAATTTTTCCGCGATCATCGGGCTGTAAAGAAAGCCGATCTCTGTATCGCTCACACCAAGAAGTTTCATTGCCAGCAAACCCGTCTAATTCTGATCGAACAGGGCGGTTACCGTTGCTGAAGCAAATTCTGCGGTGTGGGTAATGGAAACCGACCAGCTGAACCAGCCTGATTGCCGGGCATAGGCAGCGGCGTTACCATGCAGGTACAGTACCGGGTTCCCCTGTACACCGGTCAGTATCTCGACATCCTGCCAGCCTATCGCGCCGATCCCGCAGCCGAACGCTTTTGCCGCGGCTTCCTTGGCTGTGAAACGTCCGGCAAGGCTGCTATCGCGCCCGGCGCATTCCGCCAGTTCCTGCGCAGTAAAAACGCGCACCATAAAGCGGGCTTTGATGGCCGGGTTCAGTCTTGTGAGACGATCGATCCTGAGCATGTCGATACCAGTGGTAATACCGATCATGAGATTTATTTCACCTTTCCATCGGGTCCGGCTGAGACGATGGCGAGTTTATCGGTGTTGATGTGCAACCGGGCGGCTTCTAACACCTGTTCGCGTGTGACAGCACGGATCAGAGATGGATAACGCTGCAGGTAATCCAGTCCAAGATCAAACCGTTCCAGATTCAGGATCGAATTGGCCACCCCGCTATTGGATTCCAGCGACAGGGGCATACGACCAATGTAATTGTTCTGGTTGTCGGTGATCTCTTCCTCGCTAACCAGTTCGGAAGTAAAGCGGCGCAATTCACTGGTGATAAGCGCAGCAGCCCGCTCCACATTGCCGGGGTTTATCCCTGCGGAAACTTCCCAACTTCCACTTTCCTTCCAGGCGTTCAGGCTGGTACTGGCGTAGTACGCCAGTCCGGCCTTTTCGCGCACCGAATCCCCGATGCGTCCCATCAATCCGAATTGTCCGAGAATGCTGTTGCCAAGGGACGCTGCAAGGTACTCAGGTGCTTTACGCTTCGGACCAAGTGTTCCCATAACCAGATCGGATTGGCTTTTACCGGGTACAACAATGTGCTTCACCACCGCCTTCTCCAGAGGTTGGATGGCGGGGTGTTGTGGTTCGGCGGGAGGTGCAGGTTTCTGCCAGTGGCTGAAATAACTGTCGGCAAGATCGAACACCTGTTGTGGATGTACGGCGCCCACCACCACCATGGTCATACCGTTGGGGAAGTAATGGTCACGATGGAAATTGACCAGGTCCTCGCGCGTGATCGCGTTGATCGTTTCGATATAACCATCCTCGGGGCGGCCGTATGGATGGTTCGGGAACAGGAGCGAGTCAAATTCGATCGCTGCCACGTCCTGGGTGCTCTGACCGCGAATCGCCAGGCTGGTCAGCATTTGCGACTTCAACCGGTTCACCTGGTCTGCCGGGAAGGCCGGTTCGATCAGGCTTTCTGCCAGGGTTGAGAACAGCAGCGGGAGATCTTCAGCCAGGGCACGCCCGCCAAAACTGGTGGTGTGCACGCTGGCACCATAGCCGAAGCTTGCACCGGAAGATTCCAGGCGGTCAAATAGCTCCTGGAAGCTGCTGCGGGTTGTGCCGCGCATCAAGCCGCGAGAGGTATAGTGTGCCAGACCGAGCTTTTCAGGCGGGTCGAACTGGCTGCCCACCGCCACATATCCTGAGATCACCACTGAAGCGCTGTTGAGGTTGCTGCGCACAAGGAGGACGATCCCATTGGGCAGGGTTTTGCGGATGATATCGTCCGGTCCGGGAACGCTGTGGATTTGCATTGGTTGTGTGCTCATGCCTGCTCTCCGTCCGGATGGTAGATACCCACCACACGCTGATCGCGAACCAGGAATTTTTCCAATATTGAATTAATTTCTGCCGGGGTCACCCGGGCGAGTTTTTCGGTATACCTGGTAAACCAGGTGTATTGGTCAAACATTTCTGAGTAGCCCAACCAGAACCCCTGGTTGGTGATATTTTCGCTGCCATACACAAACAGGGCGCGCGCCTGCTTGGCAGCCCGATCCACTTCAGCCTGTGAAACCGGGTTTCTCAGTAATAGATCGAGCTCCGCGTCAACCTGCTCCAGAACGGTTTGTGCGTTGTGTATCGGGTTGACGGTGACCGTGATGTTGTAAATGTAGGGGTCAAATGTTGCCTGCAGTGATCCGTTCACACTGACGGCAAATTCATTTTCGAGCAGGCGGCGGTAAAGGCGTGAGGTCTTGTTGGAAATGCTGCCGCCTCCGAACATGTTGAGGCTGCTTGGCCCGGTGAGAAGACTGTCGAGGATGGTAAAGGCGAAGAAATCCTCCTCCCGCGCGGACGGGGCTGGATATGCCAGCTGCAGGTAGGTCGTCTCGCCCGGACCGTGCACGTCGACCTTCCGTTCCGCTTGCCGGGCAGCCTCCCTGCCGTTACCGGGTGCAGCGACCGGACTCCCTGGTAGGTGCGCATAGGCTGCGGTCAGCTTTTCCAGTATCTTTTCGCTTTCAAAATCCCCCGCGACTGCCACTACAGCATTGGCGGGATTGTAAAACTTGCGGTAATGCCCATAAAGATCTTCGCGGGTGATCGACTGCAGGTCGGTCATCGAGCCAATCACCTCGTTTTTGTAGGGGTGTTTTTCGAACGCGGCTGATTGCACCGCTTCATCCAGTTGGAAAAGGGGCTCGTTTTCACTCCCTTCACGTTCAGAAATAACCACGGTTCTTTCAGATTCGACTTCCTCCGGGTCAAAAAAGCTGTTGACCATGCGATCCGCTTCCAGCGCGATGGCGAGGTCAACCTTTTCAGCCGGTACCGTCTCGAAGAAGGTGGTCCAATCGAGGTGTGTGAAAGCATTCCACATGCCTCCATCTCTCGAAATGGCTTTGTCGAGCACACCGGCAGGAAATGTGGGAGTACCCTTGAACTGCATGTGTTCCACCCAATGGGAAATACCTGTGAAACCCGCTTGTTCGTAACGCGATCCCACCCGATACCAAACCCAATGGCTGATGATGGGGGCGGTGTGAACTTCGGTGAGTAGAATTTTCAGCCCGTTTTCGAGATTGAATTCCTGGATGTTCTCTTTCATGATACCTCTAAGCGATCTTTTGAGTAACTATAGCATAAGCAGGGGTTAGCGTGTAGGGAAGTTGCTATAATACTAATGTTGGATTCCGAATCATTGACCAGGGCAACCAAACCAGGAAACGGGAGGGTATGGCATGGCTGAAAAGATTCAGGTGGCGGTTATCGGAGCAGGTCCGGCTGGATTGTTCGCAGCGGAAAAACTGGCCGCATTGGGCTACGGTGTGGCACTCTTCAATCGTGATATCAAGCCGGGCGGCATGGCAGAGTATGGCATCTATCCGGACAAGCACGCGATTAAGGATGGGTTGCGTAAACAGTTCAATAACATCCTTTCCTGTGACCAGGTTCATTATTTCGGAAATGTTTGCGTGGGTGAGGGGCGCAGCTTATCGATCCCGGACTTACTCGACTGGGGATTCCCGGCTGTGCTGGTGGCTTGCGGGGCGCAGGGGACAAAGTGGTTGGGGCTGCCGGGGGAAAAACTCTCAGGCGTATACCATGCCAAGGATGTGGTCTACCACTACAACCGCCTGCCGCCGTTCAGCACCATGCCGATCACGATCGGAAAGCGGGTGGTGATCGTGGGGGCGGGCAACGTGATGGCGGATGTAGCGCGTTACCTGATCCACCAGCAGCAGGTGGAAGAAGTACACATTTGCGTCCGGCGCGGTCCGGCTGAAGTGAAATTTACGCGCAAAGAGCTTGAAACGATCATTGGTGCGTTCGACCTTGGGATCCTGGAAGGGGAGATCGCACGGGTGGCACCAGTGATGCAGGCACTTGGCCAGGATCCCGCGCAGGAGTTGGCGTTTTTCCATTCCGCGCTCACTAAGGCCGAGATGTATTCCGGCAAAGCGAAGATCCTGATGCATTTCCTTGTCTCGCCGTTGCAGATCACTGGAGATTCTGATGGCAGGATGAACGGACTAATACTGGAGGACAATACGTTGGCGGGGGACAGGGAAAATACATCAGCGCGCGGATTGGGCACAAAGTGGACACTGGAAGCGGACACGGTGATCTTTGCCATCGGCGACAAAGTTGAAGCAGAGCTGGGTTTACCGTTATCCCGGAATGATTACTGTCATGCCGGGCAGCCAGCCTTCCCGGTGGATGGGCAATCTTATGAAGTTGAGGATCCCACAGCCGGAAAACCATGGACGGGGGTTTTTCTGGCAGGCTGGTCGCGTGTGGCGAGCAGCGGTCTGGTGGGTAACGCGAAAAGGGACGGAGTGAACGCAGCCTGCGCGATCGATCAGTATCTGCGCTCGATTGGCAGCGATGGGCTGGCGCTTGAGGTGGTCGATAAGCGGGTGGATGCCTTTGAATGCCCCGTGGTGCGCAAGGATGATCTCAAACGCCTGCTGGAGGATGAACACAGGCGCGCAGAAAACGGTACCGCGGAAACCGCGAAATACCTCACCAACGAGGAAATGTTAAATGTTATGGGGTTGAAGAAATAACTGAAGTTAGTCTGATCTTCTGTTGAACGGGAACATCAGAATGAAACCAATGGCGATGATCGCGCAGCCGATCTCCATGCCGCGCGCCTGCCAGACCCCAAAGTAGGGCACACCGGGCAGCGGGTGGGTGCCGACGCCGAAAACATCTGCGAATCCGGAGAACATGGCTACCACGAAGCCTGTGCTCACCAGCCGCCAGCCGATGTCTGCAGCAGCGCTGGGTGTTTCACGGCACCACAAGGCGCGGATCGTGCTGTATCCGCTTACACAGAGAATACCGATTCCCAGCAGCATCACGGCGATCTGGATGAACCCAACCACCGGGCTGCGATCGAGTCCAAAAAGACCGGGCCGCGCACCGATCAGGAAGATGATAAAACCGGCCAGGGTGGCCAGCAAAGAAATCCGGATGCGTATCTTCGGCAGCGGATGAACCGGTCTGGTTTCCTCTGTTCCGTTATGCGTTGATACCTGGTTTTCTACCATCAGATCTTGCAGTTCTCCAATTATATTTACAGGTGAGCGTTGCCTTCCAATAGTATAACCTTATTTTGCTTGCGCAGAAAGTACCGGTAATAAAAAGCGCGCTCAAGTGAGCGCGCTTCAAAATTCAAGTACGAAATCCGCTATTCCGGATCAGCGGTGGTTTCTTCCTTATCCACGGCAGTCTCAACTGCATCGACGGTAGTCTCAACAGGTTCTACGGTGGGCTCTACAGCTTCAACCACTGGTTCTACAACCGGGTCAACTGGTTTGGCGACAATTTCTTCGTCGGAAATCATGATCCCTTCGAGGGTCTGCCAATCCATATCGGCATATGCCATTGAATCCACCCGGCGCAAGCTGAGGCCGATGCGGTGTACAGTTGGATCGACCTTGATGATGCGCAGTGTGCAAACATCACCTTCTTTGAGAACTTCCTTGGGATGTTCAATGCGCCGCTCGCTGATCTCAGAAATATGGATCAGTCCTTCAATATCGTCCACCAGGCGGGCAAAAGCGCCGAACTTGGTCAGGCGGGTGATGGTGCCTTCAACCAGTTGACCAACCTGGAATTGAGCAGCTTTCTCATCCCACGGGTCAGACTGCAGTTGGCGGATCGAGAGACCAATGCGTTTCTTATCGTGGTCAATGTTGATGACCTTGACTTTGATTTCCTGTCCAACCTTGTATAACTCACCCGGGTGCGGAACGCGATCCCACGAGATCTCGGACATGTGAACCAGTCCGTCCGCCCCGTTGACATTAACAAAGATGCCGAACTCGGCGATGCTGGTGATGCGACCTTTGTACACTTCTCCGCTCTTCAGTTCATCCAGTACGCGTTCGCGCACGGATTCGCGGGTCTCGGTGGAGGCAGCACGTTCAGAGAGGATGAGGCGGCGGCGTTCGCGGTCCACTTCGATCACGCACACGTCGATCTCTTCGCCGATCATTTTTCCCCAGCGTTGTTCCGGTGTGTCACCGGTGGCGCTGCTGCGGCGGGTCATGCTGATCTGGGATGCCGGTACAAAACCACGCAATCCGCCGACGGGAACAATCAACCCACCCTTGTTGTAACCGATGATGGAGCTGTGTGTAGCCTGTTTGCTGGCGAGCAGACTTTCAACTTCAGTCCAGCCTTCCTCTTCGCGGGCACGCATGTAGGACAGAATCAGGTTGCCGTTCTGGTCTTCGGGGTTGATCACAAAAACCGGGATCTCCTGACCCAATTGCAGGTTCGCAAGTTCATCGCTGGGGATCAGTTCATATTCTTTTCCCTCGATGATTCCTTCCGACTTGGTTCCCACGCTGACAAGGATCCTGCCAGTTGTGATGCTGGCAATTACACCCTTGCGGATCTCACCCTGGGTAGGGAAATCAATTCCCAAACCTTCATTTTCGAGTAGAGAAGCCATGTTGTTTTCGTTCTGATTGTTGTCTGAGTTTGACCCCACTGCATTTTGGGTTGCGTTCTGGTCCATATGATTAGCGCTCCGCTGTTAAGATTAGCCCAATTTTGTTTTGATTGCCTGGCAGGTTAGAAAAACTTAATGGGCTACAACAAATTAAGATTATACATCATTTGAATCCGTTTAGAACACGGAATTCAATTAAAACACCGCAATTCACCGATATTTTTGTTAATGGCGTTTGCGTTTCTTCTTTTTGGATTCTTCAATGACCGGGCTAGGCGCAGCCTGCGGTGCCGGAGCTGTAGTTTCTGCCAGTGGTCTATCGCTCGCCTGTGCGCCTGGCCGGCGCGGCTGGAAGAGGAACATACGGCTGATCACGCCAGACCGGATTTCACTGAGCAGGTTGCGGAACATCTCGGAAGCCTGGCCTTTGTACTGAACCAGCGGATCGCGCTGGGCAAAAGCCTCCAACCCGATCGAAACGCGCAAGGCATCCACGCGGGTCAGATAATCCACCCATAGTTCAGAGATCACACTGAGCAGAATGTGCCGGTGGATCTGATTCTGGATGCGTCGACCGAGGATCACCTCCACCTGGTTGCGCAACTCATCTGTGAGGCTGTCGGGTGAAGCATCTCCCAAACCGGCAAGAGCTTCTTCTCCGATCTCTGTCTGCAGCGAGTTCCTGATCTGCGGATCGAGGTCCCGCATTGAAGCTCCGGATAACCTGAAGCGTTCAAATTCGATCTTTCCCCACACGGTCTCCAGGCGCGCCTGGATCGTGACCAGGTGCTCAAGCACATCCCGGGTGATCTCCGGTACGGGGCGATCCTGGATGAGGCGGGCAGCGTGAAAAATGTAGTTGACCAGGATAACCCGTCTCGTGCCGCGCTGGTGGGTGCGCGGATCAATGGCCATTTTGGTACCCACACTCATATTGATCAGCAGATCGATCAAACGGATTTCATCTGTTGAATTCACGGGGGTGCGGTTGAGGACTGAATCGATGTTCTGGATCAAGGGTCCCTGGCTGGAGAGCAGCGTACCCATGCGTTTCTCCAGGGTCGTTTTAACCTGATCCAATAAGCCAGCCGCCATATCATCCCAGGTTAATTCCTGCAGGTCAGCCGGTTTCAGGTTCAAACTTTCGTCCAGCCTTCGTTCAATTGAGCCGATGGTGCGGGTGATGGCAAGCAGATTTAACGCTCTACTCACCTGGGAGGAAAGCTTCTCCTTTACATCACGATCGGCTTCAGGCAGGGCGCGCAATTCTTCAGAAGAAAGGCGTAACGCAGTGCGCGTGAGATTGGACAACTCCTCCAGGAGTTCCTGTGGACGGCG
>CAYWVP010000010.1:0-5962 GCA_964461605.1 uncultured Anaerolinea sp. | reverse complement strand
TCAAATGTCATCGAAGGTTGGACTTCCTCCAGATAACTGAGAAGTTTCCACGGTCCTTCTTCATCCGCCAGGGCTTTCGGTATGCGCTCGTTCAGTTCGGTGCTTAACACATCGAGGATATCGTCGTGCAGGTCCTCTTTTTCAAAGGCACGGTCGCGTTCCCCGTAGATCCGTTTGCGTTGCGCGTTCAACACATCATCGTATTCAAGCAAATGCTTGCGGACATCAAAGTTGTTGCCTTCGACGCGTTCCTGGGCTTGTTCCACGATCCTGCCGAGCAAACCGCTCTCAATAGGCAGGCTCGGATCGACCTTCATCCGCGTCATCAGTCCTTCCATCTGTCCACCGCCAAACAGGCGCATCAGTTCATCTTCAAGAGACAGGTAAAAGCGGGAGGAGCCCGGATCACCCTGGCGGGCGGCGCGGCCGCGCAGCTGGTTGTCAATGCGGCGTGCTTCATGGCGTTCTGAACCGATCACATGCAGCCCGCCCAGTTCGCGCACCCGTTTCATATCCTCCAGGTACTTAATGAAGGTCTGCACGGATTCAAAATAGATGCCGTAATCTTCCTCGGTAAGCTTTTCAAGTTCCAGGCGGCGGGCTTCGTTGGACAAGTTGTACGGGTCATTCACACCGGCGCGTTCCAGCACGCGGATCACGTCTGCGAGGGTTTCCTCGTTCAGATCGCCACCCAGCTTGATGTCGACGCCACGACCGGCCATGTTGGTGGCAATGGTAACCATTCCAAAAGCGCCTGCCCGGGCAATGATCTGGGATTCTTCATCGTGCTTGCGGGCGTTTAACACCTGGTGCGGTACACCGCCCTGGATCGCGGACAGGACGCGGCTGGCATCTGCAGGACGAATATCAATGATCTTCATCAGCCGTGTGAACAGTTCATCATCCTCCGGATTGATGGAGGATAAACCAGCCTGGCGGGCGATCGGGCGCATTTCTGCCACGTTCAATTCGTTGAGCGGCCGGTTGAGGAATTGCAGTTCCTTGACCTCGATCTCAGCGGATTTGTTGAACTTTTCCAGCCACGCGTCGCGGATGATGAGCGTTTGCACCAGGCGGCGGATGGACTCGGCTCCGAGGCGTTGGGATAGCCGCTCGGAGTGTTCCACCGACGTGGTACCCACCAGCAATGGCCGGCCGCTGGTGTAGTAATGGAGGATCTCCGTGACGATGGCGCGCAGTTTTGCTTCCTCGGTGCGGTAAACCATATCCGGAAAATCCTGCCGGCGCCAGAAGACCGGAGTTTTTTCCTGATTGTTCTTCTGGGCGTAATACTGTAACGGGTAACCCTGGGCATCTTTGGTTTCCACCACGGTCAGGGGGGAATCTGTCTTGGAGGCGACGTATTCCAGGTTCATCGGGATGGGCAGGACGTCCAGTTTGTAGATCTTGTTGAACTCTTCAGCCTCGGTCAACGCGGTGCCGGTCATTCCGCCGAGCTTTTCGTACATGCGGAAATAATTCTGGATGGTGATCGTGGCGTAGGTCACGCTTTCAGGTTCGATCTTTACGCCTTCCTTGGCCTCCACTGCCTGGTGCAGCCCTTCAGACCAGCGTCGTCCGGGCATGAGCCGTCCGGTGAACTCGTCCACGATGATCACCTTGCCGCCCTGCACGATGTAATCCTTGTTGCGCCGGTAAAGGTGCTGAGCGCGCAGTGCCTGTTCCAGGTAGCCCATCAGGCGCGCCTGTTCAGGGGTCACATCCTCCGGGCGGTCAGGGTTGCGCAGCGGCTGGTTGAGGATCTCCTCAACATGCGCTTCACCGATCTCGGTGAGCGAAACCTGGCGGTCTTTTTCATTGACTTCGTAATCCTCGGGATTGAGGACACGCACCACCTGGAACATGCGCTGGTATCCTTCACTCTCATCCGAGGCAGGGCCGGAGATGATGAGCGGGGTACGCGCCTCATCGATGAGGATGTTGTCCACTTCATCGACGATGGCGTAATAATGCCCGCGCTGCACCCTTTCAGCCAGGCTCATCGTCAGGTTGTCGCGCAGGTAATCAAACCCGAACTCGCTATTTGTTCCGTACACGATATCAGCGTTGTAGGCTTCGTTACGGTTCACAAGGTTCAGGAAGTTGAGATCTTCACGTGAATTTGGTTTATCCAGGTCCACCAGGAAGGCTTTCTGACCATTCTCGGTGCGGGCTGCCATTTGCAGCACGCCAACCTGCAACCCAAGCAGGTGGTAGACAGGAGACATCCAGCGGGCGTCGCGGCGGGCGAGGTAGTCGTTCACGGTCACCAGGTGTACCCCGCGTCCGGTGAGCGCGTTCAGATAAAGGGGCAGGGTGGCGACCAGTGTCTTGCCTTCACCTGTGCGCATCTCGGCGATCCTGCCAATGTGCAGGGTCATCCCGCCGATCATCTGGATGTCATAATGACGCATGCCAAGGGTGCGTTTGCTGGCTTCACGCACCGCGGCAAACGCTTCCGGCAGCAGGTCATCAAGGGTTTCACCGTCTGCCAGGCGCTGTTTGAACTCAGCAGTTTTGGCAGTGAGGGCTTCGTTGCTTAACGCCTCGAATTTTTCTTCAAGCTGGTTGATCTCATCAACAACCAGGGAAAGTTTTTCGATCTCGCGTTTGTGCGGGTCACCGCCAAAAACGCGGATTAATCTTTGCATTACCATATTCACCTCTTTATTCAAGGGGTGATTATAGCATAGGGTAAAACACTATCAACTGGCGGGCATGTTATTCAGGATATTCCTTAGCAGATCAGTAAAGCTGGTTCCGAGCGCCAATCCCAGTAAGATGGTGATGCAGGTGAGGACGATGCTGATCAATAATTGGGCAACGAAGTACAATCCCCAGACCGAAAAGGCGCGCGTCAGAAAGTTCCTGGAAAGAATGCCGAGGTCGGGCAGGGATCTATGACCGGGCAGCGATGCCTGCTGCTCCAGCTGCTGCACGCGGGCGACCAAGTTGGAAATATCCTGATCAGTGTACATGTTCACTCCTTGAAAAAAACGTTTTAATAATTATGCACATATTTAACAGAAACAGGTCAGTCAGTTTACACTGCCGACCTGTTTCGTGAACTTAAAAAAATTCAAATGTGGATCGCGCGGCCTTCAACGGCCTCGGCGGCTTCCATCAGGACCTCGCTGAGCGTCGGATGGGCGTGGATGTTGTGCGCGATGTTTGCCGCGGTAAGTCCATTTTGCTGTGCCAGGGTTAATTCCGGCAGCAGTTCTGAGACCTCAGGGCCGATGAGGTGCGCGCCAAGGATCTCGCCGTTTGTTTCATCGATGAGCAGTTTTACGAAACCGGCGTAATCGCCCAATCCGAGCGCTTTTCCGTTGGGCTGGAAGGGGAATTTACCGATCTTCAGGGTTTTTCCAGCGGCCGTTGCCTGCGCTTCCGTAAGACCAAAAGATGCCACCTGTGGATGTGAATATGTGGCGCGCGGGACCATGCTGTAGTCGATGGGTTTTACTTCTTTGCCGGCGATGGCTTCGGCACATAAGATTCCCTGCGCGGATGCCACATGCGCCAGCAGCAGCTTTCCGGTGACATCACCCACCGCCCAGATGCCGGGGACATTGGTTGCCATGCGGTCATCCACCTTCACCTGTTTACGCTCGGTCAATTCCACTCCAACCGCTTCCAGTCCAAGGTTCTGGCTGTTCGCGCGGAATCCGATGGCCATCAAGGCCTGTTCAGCTTCCAGCTCGCTTTCGCCATCCTTACCGCTGATCTTCACTTTTATGCCGGTCGGGGTCGTTTCAACACCCAACACCCGCGTTTCAGCCAGGCACTTGATGCCGCGCTTGCTGAAAGCTTTGGTTAATTCAGCGCTGATCTCCTCATCCTCAAGCGGCGCGATGCGCGGCAGCATCTCCACCATGGTCACCTGGCTGCCGTAAGAGCTCCAAACCGTGGCGAATTCAAGGCCGATCGCGCCTGCACCGATGATGATGACAGATGCCGGTAACTTTGTCTGCAGGATGGCTTCACGATAGGTGACCACTTTTTCACCATCAACGGCCACGCCCGGGATGGCAATGGGAGTACTGCCGGTGGCAATGATAATGTCGTGAGCTTTCAACTCCTGGGAGCTGCCATCCTCCAGGGTTACATTTAACGTATCAACCGCGGTGAGGCGGGCTTCGCCCATGATCACGGTGATGTTGTTCTTCTTCATCAGAAAGCCCACCCCGCGCGTAAGCCGGTCGGAAACCTGGCGGCTGCGTTTCACCGCAGCGGCGAAATCCAGCTGTAAATTCTCAAAGGTAAAACCGAACTCGCGCCCGCGTTCGCGCAGTGTGTGTGCGACATCCGCGTTCTTCAACAGTGATTTGGAGGGAATGCATCCGACGTTCAGGCAGACTCCTCCGAGCCATTCCTTGTCGATGATGGCGGTCTTTTTTCCTAATTGCGCTGAACGGATGGCAGCTACATACCCGCCCGGTCCGGCTCCGATTACGACCACATCAAATTGCTCCATAATTACCCTCTCATGTTTATAGTTATGCAAAATTATACCTGCTCCCGGGTTGATCTGCCGGTTGCCAGGTACGGACTATGCGCTATCTGGAAATTACAGGTTTGTGAAAGAAGCTTTTTTTGAGGTGAACAGGTTGTACTTTGCGATGTAGATCAGCGCCATCACTCCGTCTTTGACCCCGATCTTCTTCCCCTCTTGATAAGAACGGCCTTGATACGAAATGGGCACTTCACAGACGCGGCATTTCAACTTGGCGACCTTGGCCATTACCTCTACCTCAAATCCGAAGCGTTCTGAGGTGATCACCATGGACCTGATGATCTCGCCGCGCAGCGCTTTATAGCAGGTTTCCACATCAGTAAGTTTGAGACCGTTGGTCAGGTTGGACATGGCGGTGATGAACCGGTTGGCAAGGGTATGCTGCAGGTAGACCGCGTGCGAGGTCTGGCGTTGAAGGAACCTGGATCCGAGAACCACGTCAGCTTTGCCTTCCAGAATAGGAGCAACCACCAGGTTGATCTCTGCGGGATCATATTCCAGGTCAGCGTCCTGCACGATAACCACATCTCCGGTGGATACCTTGAAGCCTGCTTTTAACGCTTCTGTTTTACCCGCGTTCTGCGGTTGTAAATGATAATGAATGACCGGATATTTCCGTTCGTACTCCAGGCAGATCTGTCGCGTATTGTCCTTTGAGCCATCATCAATAATGATGATTTCACCCAGGTTCTGCACCCGTTCCAGCACCTGGTCCAGGATCTGGGCGATGGTCTTTTCTTCGTTATAAGCCGGGATCACAATCGAGATGCTCAAGCAACCCTCCTGAAGCAATAAAGAACGCCGGAATTATACTCCCAATGCAGTAAACATTGAGGTGCTCGTGTGGGGTAGTGTCCGTTTAATTGCTCAAGGTTTCCGCGTGACTGCATCTGCCATGCGTGCCACGCGCACCATCACGTCCACGTCGTGTACGCGAATGATATCCGCACCGCGGGCGATGCCGATCGCACAGACGGCAGCAGTACCTTCCACACGTTCCTCCGGGGGCACATCCAGTGTGTAGCCGATGAAGGATTTGCGCGATGCGCCTAATAAAACCGGAAAGCCCAGCTTCTTAATCTCGTCCAGGTGGTTGACCAACTCGAGGTTCTGTTCCACGGTCTTGCCGAAACCGATGCCCGGATCAAGTATGATGTGGTCGTCAGTCACCCCGGCTGACCGCGCGATGGCAACGCTTTCCATCAATTCATCACTGACCTCCCGGATGAGGTTGGTGTAAGCGATGCCGATGTACCTGCCCCCCAGGCGTTGCTGTAGTTCAGCGTGAGCCGGCTGGCTGCGGTTATGCATCAGGATGAGGGGAGCCTCAAAGGATGCGGCGACAGCCGCCATGCGCTGATCGGCACGCAGCGCCCAAATGTCATTGATCCAGTCCGCACCCTGGCGCAGGGCAGCCTCAGCCACGTTTGCCTTGTAAGTATCGAT
>CAYWVP010000009.1:19459-21693 GCA_964461605.1 uncultured Anaerolinea sp. | reverse complement strand
GAACCGCCGACCTCTCGGTCCCGAACCGAGTGCTCTAGCCGGACTGAGCCACGCCCCGAACGCTGTGGATTATACCGCATCCCGCGGAAAAACGAGAGGTTCACGGCTGCTTTTTTGGTTACAATTGAGCCTGATGCCCCGCACCCTGCTCCCCGCGATCGTCCTGCTATGCGCGCTGCTCTTCAGCGCGTGCGCATCAACCGCACCGACCGCGCTCCCGGCGACGGCTGCCGCAGCGGTCAACACCGCGCCGGCATCCCCCTCCGCGCCTACGGCAACCCCTGATGCAGCGACAAGCACCCCCGCCCCCACCAGCCAGCCGCGCTACGCAGGCGCGCTGACGGCCGACCAACGCGCAGCGCTAGACGCCGCGGCGAGCGCGTACATCAGCCTCACACCTGAGGAAGCGCTCAACACGGCGATCGAGCTGAATTTCATCGGGCGCAACGCCAACCCCGCCACCATGTGCGGACCGCTCTCCATCGCCATCCTGCAGGAAGTTGGGCTGGTCGACGCGTCGGTGCGGCTGGTGGATTTCTGGTACCTCAACCCGCGCCCGGGGCAGGATGAAAAAATGCTCGCGGAAGTATTCCCCGCGGAGCGCTTCGAAAAGATCGAGCAGCCGCTTGCCATCAACGAGGTGGATTACAGCGCTAATCCGCTCTACCCCGGTGACTTCCTTTACCTGTTCGCAGGCGACAGCGGCAGCTTTGAGCACATGCTGGTGGTCTCGCGCGTGGATGACGCCGGACGCGCGTACGCCGTCACCAATATCAACACCGCGGAGGGCGTCATCGTGGATGAAGTGATGCTGTACGACCCGGCGAACCCGGGCGCGGGGCAGTTCTACGAGTGGACGGATTGGGAAAAGCGCATGATCGGACGCACCGGTTACGGCGGCTTCCGGCTGTGGCGTCCGCTCGCGACAACCCCCTGAAGCCACCCAACTCCAGCTGACAGCCCAATCAAACAGAGAAACGAAAAACAGCATATAATACAGGAAATCTTAAGGCAGGAATCTTGCAACCAAATCCTGGATATGACTGACTGCGTCTTTTGTGCCATCATTAACAAAACCGCCCCCGCCGACCTGGTGTACGAAGACGGCGATGTGATCGTCATCCGGGACATCCGCCCGGTGGCGCCGGTGCACCTGCTCATCATTCCGCGCAAACACATCACCTCGCTGGATGCCCTGCAGGCGGAAGACGCTGAACTGGCCAGCCGGCTGCTGTTTACCGTGCAGAAGATCGCGCGGCAAGTCATCGGTGATGAACCCGCCTACCGCACCGTCATCAACACCGGATCAGCGGCCGGGCAGACCGTGTTTCACCTGCACATTCACATCATCGCCGGGCGGCCTTTTGTGAGCGGGCTGTTCACCAGGGGGCTGCGATGAACCGGCCAGGACGGCTGCTGCTGGTACTCACCAGTGTGCTGCTGCTCAGCGGCTGCATCAAACCCGCCCCGGACAGCCAGCCCTGGAGGGCTTCCGACCCCACGCCATCCGCCCCGATCGTGGTGGACAACAATGAGACCACCGTCGCGCAGCTGCCCACCACGCGCCCGCCTGACGCGCCGTACTACACCCCCACCCCGGATGCCCCGCGCGCCCTGCCGACGATCCGACCGAACACGGAGCTGTACGTGGTGCAATATGGTGACAGCCTGGGTTACATCGCCTCAAAGTACAACCTGGAGCTGGAAACGCTGCTCGCAGCCAACGAAACGATCAACCCGGACTGGATCGAGATCGGGCAGGTCATCAATGTTCCCGCCCCGCAGCCCAGCACCACGCCATCGGATTTCAAGATCATCCCGGATTCCGAGCTGGTTTACGGACCCGCCAGCGCAACGTTTGACCTGAAAGAGTTTATCAAATCGAGAGATGGATACCTTGCGAACTACCGCGAGGAAGTCGAGGAAGTAGAAATGAGCGGTGTGCAGATCGTGCGGCGCGTCAGCCAGGAATTTTCGGTGAACCCGCGCCTGCTGCTGGCACTGCTGGAATACCGCGCCGGGTGGGTCACCTCGCAGCAGATCGAAGAGTTCAGACGCGATTACCCGATGGGTTTCGCCCAGCCGCTATACAAAGGGCTGTACATGCAGCTGGCCTGGACCGCGAAACAACTCAACCGCGGGTATTACCTGTGGAAGATCAACGCCCTCTCCCACACCAACCTGTCCGACGGCACACTGGCACCGCTCTCCCCGACGATCAACGCCGGGACCGC
>CAYWVP010000009.1:0-19359 GCA_964461605.1 uncultured Anaerolinea sp. | reverse complement strand
AATGAATGGATCACCGCATCCGCCGATGGGGTGATCACCCGCGCTGATAACGGGGCGGTCATCCTTGACCTTGACGGTGATGGACTTGAGCAAACCGGCTGGACGATCCTGTACATGCACATTGAGTCCAGGGACCGCATCGCAGCGGCTACCGTGGTGAAAACCGGCGACCGCATCGGTCACGCCTCCTGCGAAGGTGGTTATTCGAATGGTACACACGTGCACATCGCGCGACGCTACAACGGCGAGTGGATCTCAGCCGATACAGATCTACCGTTTGTGCTCAGCGGCTGGATCTCCGCAGGTGACGGCGAGGAATACAGCGGAACACTGCATAAGGATGGTAATGTGGTGTATTCCTGGAATGGACGGGTGGATGACAACCAGATCGGCCGCTAGAAGGCTGCAGATCATCAGCGCCTGGGCGATCCTGGCGCTGGCGAGCCTGTCCTGTTCACAGGGCTTCGTAAGCCCGGCTGAATTGACGGCGACCGCTGTGGTACAAGGTGTGGTCAATCCGACTGAGGTTCCTGCCACAGCTCCGGCGATGGCCACCCCTGAGAATACTGAAGCACCGGTCATTACCGCGCTGCCCACCTTTACCGATATGCCGGATATCACCAGCACGCCCAGACCGACGCGTACGCCTGATCCCAACGCCACACCCAAACCTCCCATCCAGTATTACACCCAGGCAGGAGACACCCTCCCCTCGATCATGGGGCGTTTCGGTGTGACTGCAGAACAGATCGTTGCCACCAGCACCATCCCCGAGACCGGGCTGATCAACCCGGGAACGTTATTGATCATCCCGGACATTCTGGATGAGGTATATGACTCCACCCTGGTGATGCCGGATAGCGAGGTGGTCTATTCTCCCTCGGCATCCAATTTTGACATCTCCGCCTTTGTAGAAAGCGCCGGCGGGCACCTGAGCCAATACAAGGAAACCGTGGGCTCGAAGCAATACAGCGGGGCTGAACTGGTGCAGCGCGTGTCATTGGAGAATTCGATCAACCCTTACCTGCTGCTGGCGCTGCTGGAGTATAAAAGCGGCTGGCTGTACGGCAGCCCGGCGAATTTTGCGGAAGCCGAATATCCCATGGGAATGATCCGGCTGGAATACAAAGGGCTTTACAAGCAGCTCTCCTGGACCGTGCAGCAGTTGAACATCGGGTATTACGGATGGCGTGCCGGCAGCCTGTCCTCATTACAATTCAAGGATGGCTCAACCGTCAGAATCAGCCCGGGATTGAACGCCGGCTCGGCCGCTGTGCAGTATCTTTTTTCACGCTGGTATGACCAACTGGAATGGGCAGGCGCGCTTTTCGGACCTGAGAACATGCCTGACCTGATGAATAACATGTTCGGTGATTTCTGGATCCGCTCGCAGGCTGTTGAGCCGCTCTACCCGACCGACCTGCAGCAGCCTGAGTTCCAACTGCCCTTCCAATACGGCCGGGTGTGGAGCTACACCGGCGGTCCGCATTCCGCCTGGGGGGAGGACGGGGCAACGGCCGCGATCGACTTCGGCCCGCCCTCCACAGTCTCCGGTTGTGCCAAATCCAATGAATGGGTCACCGCCGTCGCACCGGGAGTGATCGCGCGCACAGGGGAAGGCGTGGTCATCCTTGACCTGGATAGCGATGGCGACGAGCAGACCGGTTGGAATATCCTCTATCTGCACATCGAGACCCGTGACAAGATTGCTGCAGGGACAGTAGTCGAAGCGGGAGATAAGATCGGGCACCCGTCCTGCGAAGGCGGTATATCAACCGGCACACATTTGCACATTGCGCGAAAATTTAACGGTGAGTGGATCCTCGCAGATGGCCCGCTGTCCTTCAAGATGAGCGGCTACGTGGCGAAGAACGGGGACGCTCCTTACCAGGGGAAACTGGTAAACGGCGACCATAAAGTCATCGCAGACCCGCTCTCATCCAACAAGTCGAACATCCAGATTCCCTAGTAAAAAGGGCACCCTGCTGGTATAAACATTTAACGCATGAAAATTGCCCAAGATCGAAAGTCCAAGCCTTCACGATTATTGATCAGGTTGATCGGGTTCAGCCTGGTTCTTTGCATGGTTGCTGCCTGTGCCCCGGTGGAACCCTCCGCGGTGTACATCACCCCTTTTCCGCAAACACCGGCTCCGGAGATTGAGCCGGTCACAGAACCAACACCGCTGGCCACCCGACCCGTATACGATGCCGGGACACTGGTCGCCTACTACGCGCAATCGGGTGACACGATCCCGGCACTCGCCGCGCATTTCAACACCACCATTCCTGAGATACTGGAAGCCAACCCGGAAATTTCACAGGATGTCACCACGCTCACACCGGGTGAGCCCCTGCAAATACCCATTTACTACAAGGCGCTGTGGGGAAATCCTTTCCAGATCCTGCCGGATGCTCTGTTCATCAATGGACCTGCCCAGGTAGATTTTGACACCCGCGCTTTTGTTGACGCGCATCCCGGCTGGTTGAAAAATTACTCGGTGCTGGCTGGAGATGAAACCCGGCGCGGCGGGGATGTGGTGGATTACGTGGCGCGCAATTATTCCATCAGCCCGCGCGTGCTGCTGGCGCTGATCGAATACCAGGCGCAGGGGCTCAGCGCGGAAAGCGTACCCGATGGCCTGAACCGTTATCCACTGGGGTACGCGGACCAGTTCCACGAAGGGCTCTACATGCAACTCAATTGGGCAGCGAACGTGCTGAACAACAGTTATTACAAATGGCGCATCGGTGAATTCGACACCATCACGCGCCTGGATGGCTCGATCGAGCATCCCGACCCGTGGCAGAACGCCGCCACTGTTGCGCTGCAGAATTACTTCGCCGGGTTGTTACCGCTCGAGGAATACCAGGCAGCCATTTATAGTGAAGGCTTGTATAAAACCTACAGCGATCTTTTCGGTGATCCCTGGCAGAATTACACGGATCACATTTCCGGAAATTTACAGCAGCCGGAACTCGCCCTGCCCTTCGCGCTGGGTAAAACGTGGACCTATACCGGTGGTCCGCACGCAGCCTGGGGGAACGGTGAACCACTGGCAGCGATCGATTTTGCTCCACCCGCAGCCATTGGAGGCTGCGCGCCGAGCAATGAATACGTGGTGTCAGTGGCAGATGGGCAGATCGTGCGCTCCGAACCGGCGCTGGTGCTGCTCGACCTGGATGGCGACGGTGATGAACGCACGGGATGGGTGGTTTTATATCTGCACCTTGGCAAGACCGAGCAGATCCAGCCGGGTATGCTGGTAAAAACCGGTGATCCGATCGGTCACCCGTCCTGTGAAGGCGGCTCAGCCACCGGAACACACGTCCACATTGCGCGAAAATACAACGGCGAATGGATACCGGCTGCCGGCGTACCGGCCTTCAACCTGGAAGGCTGGGTGGCAGATAAAGGCTCCGCTGAATACCTAGGAACGTTAAAAAAACACGGCAGGACGGTCGACGCCTGCACATGTTCTGATCCTGACAGCCAGATCACGGCTGGTAAATTTGATTGATTTGGATCAATAACTGGTCATGCGAAAAAACGGCACCCGATGGGATGCCGTTTTTATTTCATTCCTGTTCAACCCTGAATGTTGTTTTTATATTGGCTGCCTTACGCAGCATAGCCATACCCGGGCAGTACTTGTTTTCGCTCAACTCAACCGCTCTTGCCACCGCTTCCGCGTCGAGCCCCTTTCCCTTCACCACATACTCGATCGTGATGTCGGTAAACACCTTGGGATGCTCAGTTGCGCGATCCCCGTGAAGCAGGATCTCAAACGAGGTCACTTCCTGGCGTTTTTTTGACAGGATCGAGATCACGTCCATGGCGGTACAACCGCCCAACCCCATCAGGATCATTTCCATCGGTACGACCCCCGCCCCGCCGCCACCGTGGTCAACTGAAGCATCCAACGGAACCTCAATGTTGGAGTCCGACACTGCATTGAACGCCATACCGGATTTCCAGGTTAATTTTGCATCCATAATGACTTTCCTCCTTAAGATATTATGTCTCTACTCTATAAAACATTTGGTACAAGAAAAATCCCCAGACCGGAGAAATCTTCAATTATCAGGTAAATGCGCCGCCGGGTTCCCGGTAGCCGCAATTCGGACAAATCAGTTCGAGCATCCTGTTGTAATTCAATGTGGCCTCGCGGCAATTCGGACACAACGTTCCACGGCACGTGTCCGGTTTTAACTCGTAAGACTTCTCCTTCCCGGCAGGATCCGGGATGGCGTTTGATGCGGCAGATTCAACTTCCATGAATCTCTCCCTGCTTGGGATCTTCCAGGTTCAGCCTGGCGAAAAGGCGTGAGCGAACTTTTAGCGGGAGAGCGTCGTTTTCTGCAGTGTCGTGATAAAGATCGATGGTCTTGCGCAACGTGTTGACAACAACGCGGCAATTTTCACATTCCTTTAAGTGGGATTCCAGGCTGGCGCATACGTCAGAGGAGAGCTCACCATCCACGTAATCAGATATCTGCTTCAGATACTCCCGGCAATGTCCGTGTTCATGCATGTTGTGCTCCTCCTTCCATCCGTTCTCTAAAGTACACAGAAAGTTCTTCACGTAATTTCAGTCTTGCCCGTACCAGGCGGGTTTTCACCGCATCTTCGCTTATGCCCAGAATTTCGGCGGTTTCCTGCCCGGAAAATCCATCCACATCCCTCAGTTGAAACACGATTCTGAGCGCGGGGGATAATTGATCGGCCGCTTTGTTGAGCATGGTGCGCGTTTCAGCTGAGACCAATTCCTGCTCAGGAAGGCAGCACCAATCCAGGAATTCAAATGGGGCTTCCTCCTCTTCATCACCCCGGTCAATATCAACCGTGCTGATGCCGGATTTCCGTTTTCGCAGCAACATCAGGGCTTCGTTGGCTGCGATGCGGAATAACCAGGTATTGATCGATGACCGTTTTTCAAAGTTCGGCAGGGCTTTGAGTGCCTTGAGGTAAGTTTCCTGGAGCATGTCCTCAGCATCCTGTTCGTTACCCAACATGCGCAGTCCAAGGGAGTATATCTTTGCTGAGGATTGCTCAATCAGGTCACTGAAAGCCTGGCGGTCTCCTGAAATCAGCAGATCCACGAAGTTTTCGTCCCTTGCGGCATCTTCAATCATTTAGATGTAATCCACAACCAAAAGTGACTTAACTGAGCGGCCATGTGGGCAAAACATCCAGGTCAAGCGGATCGATTTGCCCGGCACAGTAATGGAAGTAACCCGCTGCCGCGATCATGGCTGCGTTATCCGTGCATAAAGACAATGGCGGAATGTGAACAGCGAACTCCTTTTGGGAGGTGAATGCCTCCCTCAGTGCGTGGTTGGCTGAAACACCGCCCGCGACCAGGATGGACTTGACCCCAAATTCACGCGCTGCATGCATGGTTTTCGAAATCAAAACATCCACCACAGCAGCCTGGAAGCTGGCTGCCAGGTTGGCAACAGGCAGATTGAGCGTGGTCTTTTCAAGCATTTTCACTTCGCGCAGGACGGCAGTTTTCAGACCGCTGAACGAGAAATTCCAGGTGCCATCCAGCCTGGAGCGGGGAAAATGGTAAGCTTCAGGATTGCCATCGCGGGCGGCTTTCTGCACGGAAGGTCCGCCGGGATAGGAAAGGTTGAGCATGCGGGCAACCTTGTCAAAGGCTTCACCTGCCGCGTCATCCAGCGTTCCGCCCAGGTGCTTGTACTGCAGATGATCAGAGACAAGGTTCAGCTCAGTGTGACCACCCGACACCAGCAGCACAAGTTGTGGAAATTCAGGGGCAGGCGGCGGTTTGGGTGTATCAGCAGGATAAAGCCAGGCGGAATAGATGTGACCCTCGAGATGGTTGACACCGATCAAAGGTACCTGCCGTCCAAGCGCGATGCCCTTGGCAGCATTCATACCCACCACCAGAGAGCCAGCCAACCCCGGACCGCGCGTAACCGCAACGGCCTGTACATCTGCCAGGCTCATGTTAGCCCGCTGCAATGCCTCGTCGATCACCGGGTAAATGGCGCGCACGTGCTGGCGTGAAGCCACCTCAGGGAAGACACCCCCATATTTCGCGTGCAGGTCGATCTGTGTGGCGACCACGCTGGAGATGATCTCACGACCATTCTCCACTACCGCTGCCGCGGTCTCATCACAGGAAGTTTCGATCCCCAACACCCGCGCAGGTTTCAGTTGCATAACCTTACTCCTGTTCCCAATTTGTGCCGCTATTTCAACGGCAGAACCAGATCTTTTGGATAGTCCGCCAGGATCTCAAATCTTCCATCCGGGGTCACGACATAAGAATCCTCTATGCGAACCCCCATCCCGCGGTCCGGGTAATACAGCCCGGGTTCAAGCGTAAATGTGGCACCAGGGGCAAGGATATCCGTTGGGGATGAATTAATGGTAGATGACCAGGGTTTCTCGTGCACCTTCAAACCGATCCCATGTCCTAATGAATGCACATAACCCACTTCGGTAGCCTGGTTCTTGCGAATGGTGGGATGCCCCATGGTTTCAAATAATTCGCAGGTACGATCCTGGTACCTGGAAAAAGGCGCGTTCACTTCCAACTCGCTCACCAGCGTATCGTAAACCTGCTTCACCTGATCATAAAGTGCTTGTACTTCATCGGTTGCGTAACCAAGCGACCATGTTCTTGTGAAATCGTAAAAATATCCGCCGCCAGCCTGGCACGGGTAAATATCATAGACGATCGTCTGGCCCAGTTTGAGCGGATCAGAGGGTGTGCCAACTGAGTGGGGAATCCCGGCGTCACGGCCAATGGCAAAGATCGTTCCCTCCGGATTTTCAACCCCAAATTCAGCCAGCCACAAGTTGATGAGGTTTTTCACCTCGCCGATCGTTACCGGAGAGCCATCCTTGTGCACTACAGTTTCATGGCTGGTTTTATGTCCGGTGATGTAATCGGCGGTCTTACCGACTACCGCGGTGGTGATGCGTCCCATCTCGCGGATCTGTTCAATCTCATTCGCTTCCTTGGTCATCATGGCATTGGACAGGATCTCATCGCGGACGAAACCGGTCATCTGGATTCCGGGCATCATTTTTTCCAGTCCACTGATCATGGCATACACGGGGCCAATTTCATCCTTGCCGTAGATCGCCACCCGACCGGATTTGATATCAAGGTCCTCGAGCATTCTTTTCAAGCGCAGCACCAACGCTTCGAGATAATTACCTCCGGCATCCTTGAGCAATTCAGAGACCGGGTACCTGGATAGACTGATCAGCGGTAAGCCGGACTTTGCTGCTTCTTCACGTTCCATCGGGTAATGGAAAAGCACCGGGTCTTTGCCGCGTTTTTTGATCAGAAAGGCATCGGAAACATGCGCAGTACCTACAAAATAGATCATTGCCGGGTTGTGCTGGGCTGCTCCGGTAATGAAAAGGACATCAATGTCGTGTTGTTTCATATATTTATCAAGATCTGACTTCATTGTTTTCTCCTGCCAGTGTAGTTTTTAGTATATCAACCAGGGTTTGGTCTTCTTCTTCAAAAACAGTGCGAGGGTCGAGCAGTAAGTGCCCGCCCTGCAACCGTGCAATGACCGGTATTTTGGCTCTGCGTAACCGCGCAGCGAAACTATCCACGCGGGGTATGGATAAAGATAACACAAATGTGGGCAGCGTCTCTTCCGGCAGGCTGCCACCACCTATGGTGGATTCACCGGGAACAACCTCACCCATGTTCAACGCGCGTTGCCAGTTTTCTGCCCGCTGCCTGAGCGTGGAAAGGTCAGCTGAGATCATCCTCCACACAGGAATCGCGCTCTCCGCATCTCCCTTGAGGTAATGCAATAAGGTGGCACTCAAAGCTGCCAGGCACAACTTATCAGCGCGAATCGCCCGCGCCAAAGGATGGCGTTTTAGTTTTGCGATGAGGTCTGACTTGCCGAGGATTATCCCTGCCTGGGGACCACCCAGCAGTTTGTCACCAGAAAAACACACCAGGTCTGTTCCGGCTTGCAGGGATTCCTGGACCATCGGTTCGTGTGCCAAGCCATAAACCGCAGTGTCCAACAGCGCGCCGGAACCAAGATCATCGATGAAAGGAACCTGGTAACGGTGCGCGAGTTCGACGATTTCTGAGAGATCGGGTTGGGCGGTAAAGCCGACCAGCTTAAAGTTGGACGTGTGCGCGCGCATGACCAGTGCCGCGCCGGTTTTCAGCGCGTCTTCGTAGTCCTCGAGCCGGGTGCGATTGGTCGTTCCCACTTCGATCAGCCTGGCACCGGATTGTTTCATCACGTCCGGCACACGAAAGCCACCGCCGATCTCTACAAGCTGCGAACGGGAGATGATCACTCCACGCCGCCTGGCCAAGGCGGAAAGGCATAACAAGACCGCGCCGGCATTGTTGTTGACCACCAGGGCATCTTCAGCACCGGTGAGCCGGCACAGGAGATCGCGCGCATGTACTGAGCGCGAACCCCGGACACCTTTTGGCAGGTCATATTCAAGGTTCGAGTAACTGCCGGCAACAACCCGGATCGCCTCGATGGCGCTTTCGGATAACGGTGCGCGCCCCAGGTTGGTGTGCAGAACCACACCACTCGCGTTGATGACCCGAACCAGGGAGGAGCGGTTGTCTTCCTCCAATCTGTTACCCACCTGTTGGAGAATCGATTCGGTCAGCAGATCGGAATCTTTTCGATCTGGTTTTGCGCGGAGGTCAGCGAGTTGTTCCTGAACGGCAATCAGTACCTGCCCGCGCCCAAACTTGTCGATCAAGGGAGCAGCTTGTGGATGATTCAGTAATTTATCAACCGACGGAAGCAGGCGAAGATCAATCATCTGAGCTATTCTGGGGAGAAAACCGGCTGCGCTCCCTCATGCGGATGAGCAGTTCAATGATCAGCAAACCAATCGCGATAAAAATGGCCAAGGCTGGATTTAATACTTTGCCAAATTGCAGCCATAAAATGATGTCAACGAAGAGACCAAACCAGAGCGCTTCGCGTACCATCACTACCGGTGTAACCAGTGGATTGGAGGGGAATCGCTTGTGAAGATAATAAACCATTGGAAGTGCCAAACCGCTGAAAAGAAGCGTAACCAGGAAGAATAACAACCAGCGGGGTCCAAGGGTTGGTACAGTGAAAATGAACAACGCCCCCAATCCGAAAACACCAAGCAGGATCAGGATGAGGCTGGTAATAAAAACCGGAAAGAAACGGTAGGATCGATCTTGATCTTCTTCTGATTGCTTACTCACGGGCAGATCCTATGATTACGATGATATCTCATTATATCAATAGCGGACGTTATTGAATAATACCAGGGTGAATCACTCCCCCAGGTTTTCTGCCTTGTTTGTGATCGGCGGGCAATAATGCAACAGCGTAATCATGGTAAAATCACCTAATAAAAGGGTCAAATGACCCACTCATCAAGAGAGGTGGAGGGACCGGCCCAAAGAAACCTCGGCAACCGCGCGACAGCCAGGTGCCAACTCCGGCAGAAGAAATTCTGAAAGATGAGAGAGCAAAGCAGCTCCAGCCAACCTCTCTCCAGAGAGGTTTTTTATTAATAGACAGTTGACAACAGGAGTGTATATGAACCGGGAACATACAAACCGAGCGTACCTTGATGCAATAAAGAAAAAAATCATCGTCTTTGATGGCGCGATGGGCACCAACCTGCAAAAACAGAACCTGACAGCAGAGCATTTCGGGGGCGAACGCACCAATGGCTGCAACGATTACCTGGTGATCACCTACCCGCAGGCAGTCGAACAGGTCCACCGCTCTTTCCTGGAAGCCGGCGTGGACGTCATCGAAACCTGCACCTTCCGCTCGAACCGGATCACCCTGGCAGAATACGGCCTTGCAGACCAGGTTACCCGCATCAACCAGACGGCCGCCACACTGGCGCGGCAACTGGCTGATGAATATTCAACGCTGGAAAAACAACGCTTTGTTGCCGGCTCCATCGGCCCATCCGGAAAGCTGCCATCCATGAACGACCCGGAACTATCGAATGTCAGTTTTGATGATCTGGCAGCCATCTTCTGTGAACAGGCTGAAGGATTGATCAACGGTGGGGTTGACCTCCTACTGATTGAAACTTCGCAGGATATCCTGGAAGTTAAAGCAATCATCCAGGGTATTCAAATCGCTTTCGAGAAAACCGGCATCCGCTTACCCATCCAGGCGCAGGTCACGCTGGATACAACCGGACGCATGCTGCTGGGAACAGACATTTCCGCTGTTTTGGCGATCCTGGAAAAACTTCCCATCGATGTGATCGGGATGAACTGCTCCACCGGTCCGGATTTCATGCGCGAACCGATCCGCTACCTGGGCGAGAACAGCCCGCTGCCAGTCTCCTGCATACCCAACGCGGGACTGCCTTTGAATATTGACGGTCAAGCGGTTTATCCATTGGAAGCGGAACCCTTTGCTGAAACGCTATATGAATATGCGGCAAAGTACGGCGTCAACGTTGTTGGCGGCTGCTGCGGCACTACACCGCAACACCTCAAGCAACTGGTCGAAAAGGTTGCTCCGCTCACTCCTGCACCACGCCCTGCACCTCAATCAGCCCGCCTGGCTTCCGCCATGCAAGCCCAACCGATGCAGCAGGAACCCCCACCTTTCTTCATTGCTGAAAGGTTGAATACCCAGGGCAGCCGGGCATTCAAAAAAATGGTTCTCGAAAATGACTTTGAGAGCATTTTGACCCTGGCACAACAACAGGTGGATGGCGGTGCGCACGGATTGGACCTTTGCGTGGCATTGACCGAGCGCGCGGATGAAAACCAGACCATGCAGAGACTGATCAAGACCATCGCCCCTGTGATCCGCCTTCCTCTCGTAATCGACACCACAGAACTGGACGTGCTGGAAACCGCGCTAAAGACAACCCCCGGGCGCTGCCTGATCAACTCCACCCACCTTGAAGGCGGCAGAGAAAAAGCAGACCGGATTTTCAACCTGGCAAAAAAATACGCGGCGGCGGTGATCGTCCTCACGATCGATGAACAGGGCATGGCAAAAACAAGGGAGCGCAAGCTTGAAATCGCCAGGAGGATATACGATATAGCCGTTAACGAACATGGATTGGCAGCAGAAGACCTGGTCTTTGATGACCTGACTTTTACGCTGGCCACCGGTTCAGATGAATTTTCCGCTTCCGCCATTGAAACCATCGAGGGTATTCGCCTCATCAAACAGGCATTACCAGGTGTATTGACCTCTTTGGGGGTCAGCAACGTCTCGTTCGGTCTGGCTCCCAACGCCCGCAGCGTGATCAACAGCGTGATGCTTTATCACTCAGTCCAGGCCGGGCTTGACATGGCCATCGTCAATCCGGCAACCATCACGCCTTATGCGGATATTCCTCCAGTAGAACGTGAACTGGCTGAAGACCTGGTTTTCAACCGCAGAGTTGACGCGCTGCAAAGGCTTATCGAGCATTTCCAGGATGCGGTGCCCGCCGGTGACCGGAAGAATGCGCAACAGGAAACCCTGGCAGCGATGAACGCTGCCGAACGCCTGCATTGGAAGATCGTGCATCGCCTCAAAGAGGATATCGAAAGTGATATCGACCTTGTCCTCTCAGAGCGCGAACCTGCTGTAAGCATTGGTGCAAAAGCCGTCAGTGTCCTGAATCAGGTGCTCCTGCCCGCCATGAAAGAGGTCGGAGATCGATTCGGCAGCGGGGAGTTGATCCTGCCGTTTGTGCTGCAATCGGCTGAAGTGATGAAAAAAGCAGTGTCGTACCTTGAGAACTTCCTGGAACGCAAGGAAGGGGTCAGCAAGGGCAAGCTCGTCCTGGCGACTGTGTACGGCGATGTGCATGATATCGGTAAAAACCTTGTGAAAACGATCCTTTCCAACAATGGGTACAGCGTGGTCGACCTGGGAAAGCAGGTGCCAGCCGAAACGATCATCACCAGAGCGATCGAAGAAAAGGCAGATGCCATCGGACTCAGCGCGCTACTCGTCAGCACGAGCAAACAGATGCCGCTGATCGTTAATGAACTGCACCGGCGCGGCCTGAAATTCCCGGTACTGGTGGGAGGAGCCGCCATCAACCAGCGTTTTGGCAGGCGCATCCTGCAGACCGAATCCGGTGAATACTACGCGCCTGGCGTTTTTTACTGTAAAGATGCCTTTGAAGGACTCTCCACCATGGACGCCCTGGCGGATCCAGACAAGTGCACTGCTCTATATTCAAAGATGATCAAGGAGGCGGAATTTGAACTGGGGCAGACAATGTCTACACCGTCATCAAAATCCAGCCAAATCAAACGAACAGTCAAACCAGCTCCCAACATACCGGTACCACCGTCCTGGGGGGTGCGGGTTGTTCAGAATATGCCGCTTGAGATCGTGTTCAAACATCTTTCCCTGAATGAACTTTTCCGCCTCTCCTGGGGGGCAAAAAACTCCCACGGCGAGGAATGGGTAAAACTGAAAAAAGAGTATGAGGCCCGGTTGGAACGGATGCAGAAGGAAGCCCTGGCAGAAGGCTGGTTAAAACCCCAAGGATTGTACGGTTATTGGCCTGCGCAAGCTGACGGAGACCAGTTGGTGGTCTATGAACCTGAGTCAGTGCAATCCTCCACGCCAAAAGAAATGACCCGTTTTTCATTCCCGCGCCAGAATAGCGGTGAATACCTGTGCCTGGCGGATTATTTTGAAGAGACCGGTTCGCGCAAAATGGATACGGTCGCGCTGCAGGTTGTGACGGTGGGTGATGCGGCGACGCAACGGTTTGACCGGCTGCAAGCGGCTAATGATTACACTGAAGCTTACTTCTCCCACGGACTGGCTGTACAAACCGCGGAAGCCGCAGCTGATTTTCTGCACCGGCACATTCGCAAGGAACTGGGAATGGCGAAAGAGCAGGGCAAACGTTACTCCTGGGGGTACCCCTCCCTTCCGGAATTGGAAGACCATCAAAAGGTCTTCGAATTGCTGCCTGCCCGCCAGGAATTGGGTATGAACCTGACCAGCGCTTACCAGCTCGTCCCGGAACAATCCACTGCCGCGATCATCCTGCATCACCCGGACGCCAGATATTTCAACATCGGCGAAACCCGGCTGGAACAGTTGATGCGCTGAGGTAAAAAGAATGATCACACGCAATGAGCTTACCGGATTAATCAAAACAAACCGCGCGCTTTTCTCAGATGGTGCAATGGGCACCGTCCTAAGCCAGCGCTTACCACTCAACACCACCTGCCTGGATTGTGTCAATCTATCGCATCCGGCGATTGTCGAAAGCGTACACCAGGATTACCTGATGGCAGGCTCGGACATCATCCAAACCAACACCTTCGGTGCGAATCGCTTCAAACTGGCAGCACAGGGGATGGACGGCAAATTGGAGGAGATCAACCAAGCCGCTGTTGACATTGCCCGCCGTGCGATCGCCGCAAGCGGGAAAAACGCGCTGATCGCCGGCGACATCGGTCCGCTGGGTGTGCGCCTGGCTCCGTTCGGCCGCGTGCAACTCCCGGAAGCCCGCGAAGCTTTTGCAGAACAAGTCACCACCCTTGTGAATGCCGGGGTGGATTTGATCATCATCGAAACCATCACCGACCTGTACGAGCTGGTCGAGGCGGTCTCAGCAGTCCGCGAGGTGGCGCTAGATATTGCCGTCATCGCTTCCATGACCTACACCCGCGACAACCGCACCCTGCTTGGTGACCCTCCAGCCAAGGTAGCCCTGCGTTTGCAGGAAGCCGGAGCGGATGTGCTTGGGGTTAATTGCTCAGGCGGTCCCAATCAAATTCTAAATATTCTCAAGCTCATGCAACAGGCTGTACCGGAAGGCATATTCTCCGTCATGCCCAATGCCGGCTGGCCGGAGCAGGTGGAAGGTCGCATCATGTACCCGGCCGCCCCGGAATATTTTGGGAAATATGCCCTCTCCTTCTGGGAAGCTGGTGCAAGCATCATCGGGGGTTGCTGCGGTACCACACCTGCGCACATCGCTGCCATGGTCAAAACTTTTAGAGCAGCCGAAGACCTTGTAAGACTCCCGATTGAACAAATCGCGCTGCGCGACCGGGCGGGTCGTGAACAACCTGAAGCGTTACCTCCCACGAACCTGGCACAGAAGCTGAGTGACGGTAAATTTGTCATTGCGGTGGAAATGGATCCTCCGCGGGGCGTGGCGACCCACAAACTGCTGGCGGGAGCCAGTCTGTTAGCCGAAGCAGGGGCGGATGTGATCGATGTAGCCGACAGTCCGATGGCGCGCATGCGCATGAGCCCGTGGGCTGTGTGCAGCCTGATCCAGCGCAAGATCGGCGTCGAGACGGTGCTGCACTTCCCCACCCGTGGACGCAACGTGTTACGTGTACAGGGTGATTTGCTTGCCGCGCATGCCCTTGACGTCCGCAATATCTTTGTTGTGATGGGTGACCCCACCTCGATCGGTGAATATCCGGATGCAATGGATAATTACGACCTGGTGCCTTCAGGGCTGATCAAATTGATCAAACAAGGTTTCAACGCCGGGCTTGATCTTTCCGGTAGTGATATCGGCCAGCCGACCAGTTTCTTTGCGGGCTGCGCCCTCAACCTCAACCCGGCTGACATGACCACCGAGATCCGCAACTTGCGGCGCAAGTTAAAAGCAGGCGCGGATTTCATCCTCACACAACCGATCTATCGTCCTGAATTGGTCACCGCCTTCCTCCAGGCGTACGAAGCCGAACACGGGAAGCTGCCCATCCCGTTGATTGCCGGCCTGCTGCCGTTGGCCAGCGCGCGACACGCCGCTTTCCTGCAATCAGAGGTGCCCGGTATCGAAATCCCGATTGAGACCCGCGAATTAATGGACAAAAGTGGTGACCAGGGCGCGCGCACCGGGATCCAACTGACCATCGACCTGGTCAGGCAGATAAAGCCGCATGTGCAGGGAATTTACCTGATGCCCGCCTTCCAACGCTATGACTACGCGGCGGAGATCATCAGCAGCGTGGTGACTCTTTAACCCTAAATAGACTGTAAAATAAGTGAGATTTCAATCGACTTACAGGTTTACGGATGAAAATACTCGTAATTTCTGACATTCACGCCAACCTGACCGCTCTCGAAGCTGTCCTCAAGGAAGCAGGTGAGTTTGACGCCACCTGGTGTCTGGGAGACCTGGTCGGTTATGGGGCTGACCTGAACGAGTGCGTTGAGCTGGTAAGTACGTTACCCAACCTGTTGTGTGTAAAAGGCAATCACGATCTGGCCATTTGCGATACGGACAACCTGGATATGTTCAACTATGAAGCCAGTGAAGCAATCCGCGTCTCGCGCAGGATCATAACCCCGCAAACGAACGCATTTCTGCGAGCCTTACCCGAGGTTATTGTCACAGACCTTGCCACCCTGGCGCACGGAAGCCCTGGCAACCCGATCTGGGAGTATATCCTTGATCCACAAGACGCTGACGAGAACTTTACCCAATTCACCACCCGCTTCGCATTTGTGGGGCATTCACACCTGCCGCTGATGTTTCTGGAACAGGAAAATGGCAAGAAATCACACAGGCAATTTCCAGCACCAGGAAACCTGGTTTCACTCAGCGGACGGGCAATCCTAAACCCCGGTTCGGTTGGTCAACCGCGTGACAATGATCCAAGGGCTTCTTTTGGTCTGTTTGATCCTGAAACAATGTCCTGGGAAATCCACCGTGTGGCGTACGATATCGCCTCTGTTCAAGCGCGCATCATTCAAGCCGGTTTACCGGAAAAACACGCCCACAGGCTGAGTGCCGGCTGGTAGGCGGGAACAAATCTCACTTCGGCTGCGTCACAAGTTCAAATATTCCAATGGGCATTCTATCGCGACTCAATAAGGAGGAAGAGAGTATGAAAACGAACCGCATTTTGATCAGCCTGGTGATCGTCGCGCTTATCCTTGGCGGCTGCGCTGCCAGATCTTCAACTAACAATGGAAATCAACAGGATGGTTACATTGGTTCAGCCGGCGCGCCGGTTGAAGCACCGATGCCGGCCATGGAGAACGATCTTTCGTACGAAGAGGCCAAAAACACCAGCGGCGGTTGGGCAGCCGGTGGTGAATCTACGCAGATGATCATGATGTCCGCTAATCTGTCCATAGCAGTGGATGATCCTTCCGTAACATTGACAAATGTTCAAAAACTCGCCAGGGACATGGGCGGTTTCACTGTTTCCTCCAACCTCTATAAAACTCAAACTTTCAACGGCAGCGAAGTCTTTGAAGCCCAGGTGACCATCCGTGTGCCAGCGCAACGCCTGGATGAAGCCATGGAAAAGATCAAGGCGATGACAGGTGATGCGAAAAAATTCACCCTCAATGAGAATGTTTCCGGCCAGGACGTCACCAAGGAATACACCGACCTGCAATCACGCCTGCGCAACCTGGAAGAAGCGGACGCCAAACTGAGCGAATTTTATGAAAACGCCGCAAACACAGAAGAAGCATTATCCATTTACACCCAGAAAATGCAAGTAACCGAGCAGATCGAGGTGATCAAGGGACAGATCAAGTATTATGATGAATCTGTATCCACTTCAGCAATTTCGATCCAGATCGTTTCCAAGCAAAGCATCGCGACATTGACCGTAGCCGGTTGGAAACCCTCCGGCGTGGCGCAAGACGCGCTTGAAGCTTTGGTGAAGTTCGGCAAGGGATTGGTCAACTTCCTGATCTGGCTTGGACTATATGTTCTGCCCATCGTACTAATCATTGGATTGCCGATCTTCTTCCTGGTGCGCTGGTTGATGCGCCGCAGCAAAGCACGCAAGCAGACCGCTGCGTCAGGATGGAAAAAAGGCACGGATGGAGAAGTATTACCTCCCCTCCCGACTGAAAAGAAGTAACTTCTGAACATGCAAAATAGCGGAGCTTAGCTCCGCTATTTTTTTAATAATGAATGTTGATTTTACAAAAGCCGTCCACCTGCACACCCAGACTATAAATATCAGCGGTAACCGGAACAAGTTTTTCAGGGAAACCATTGACCTGCGTTTCACCTTCTCCACGCGGCAGGTATAGCAGGATGTTTCCACCAGCGGAACGCGGCAGGCGCAAGGTAAGATTGACCTCATCACCCGTCTCCTGCCATTCTGCAAGCTCAATGCCCTGGGAAAAATGCAGGTCGCTGCCCAGGTAGGTTGCTTTTTCAGCCACCTTTCTGCGCAGGGCGATCAGAACACAACCGTGGGCAGGTACCGACTTGAAGTGGATCGGATCCTTCCCGCTGACCTCCCCTATTTGACCGCTCCAGAACTCTCTGTAGAAGTAATGACCCGCTTCCAGGTGGTATTCCACCGGGTCGATCTGTAAATCTACCGGTTGATCCTCCCAATTGAACCGCGCCAGAATGTGCCAGCTTTCTGTTTCCACCATATCGAGGCGGATCCTGGATGGCATCTCCGAACTGAACCAGTCGATCATCCTGGGTGGTTCGTTGATGATCGGGATCAATGCCTCAGCTATACGCAATCGTTCGGCAGACAGGACGGGCAGATCATCAGAAAGCAGCAACGAGCCACCGGTCATCGCGATGGCCGTCGCCAGTGAACGGACTTCAGCCAGAGTAAGCCTGGTGTCGGGACGCAGCAAAAGGCAATCCGGATCGTTCACCCACCATTTGTGATCCATACTTGCCCGGGTTAGAATATTGCGGATCGAATTACGCGCAGAAGGCATGGATGGCTCGTCCCGAAAAATCGCGCTGATGCCATGAAAAGCTGGAGCCCACTCCCCGCTCACATCCGGCCCGATGCGCATGGCATCCACGAGCCCGAGCATGGAACCCAACGGGGCTCCACAACCCAACAGAACGGTCTCATTGCCAACAGCCTGGCGCAAGGCTTCCATCCCGAGGCGCATCACCTGTGCGCGGGTTTTTGTCGCATCAGCGTAACAACCTTTTAACGCAGCAGCATACAGGAAATCCAGTTTCAGATATGGGAAACCCCACTGGTGCACAGCTGTATCCACGACCCGGCAGGCATATTCCAGGGCATCCGGTATTGTTAAATCCAGTGCAGTGTCCAGGCGATTCCACACGAACCCTGCATTGACCACTCTCCCCTTTTTATTACGCAACATCCATTCCGGGTGTTCCTGCATCAGTCGCGAAGCGGGATGAACGATGAATGGTGCCAGCCATAGACCGGGCATCAGCCCTTGCTGTTTAATTTTTTCGGACAACGGTGATAATCCATCAGGAAATGTCGGTTTAAAACTGAACCAATCACCAACCTGGGTTTCAAAGCCATCGTCGATTTGAACCAGTTCGATCGGTAGATTATCCTGAGCAGCTGTGATCGTGGCAAGATTATTTTCAACATCCTGCGCAGTAACCGCTGTGTAAAAGTGATACCACGAACACCAGCCCACCGGCGTTCTCATTCGGGAACGCGCATGGTTTTCCCTTGCGACAGCTTCGAGGTAAACCTCAAGGGGGTCGCGGTGATCCAGCAGCATCGGTGTAAAAACCGCCCAATCTGTTTCGATCGCACAGCCCGGGTTAAGTATTGCCTCGTCCCCATTAGCCCACATTTCAAGCCGGTTGCGATTCAGATCTGCGTAAATGGAACCGAAATGGTTCTTTTGGGAAAGGAAACCGACCAGGAAACCGGTACGAGCGGATAAATCGCCGATCACGGCGAACATATCACTGGAGAAAGTCCCCGCCCTCCTGGGTAACGGTGTTCCGGGGTTG
The DNA here is from genome assembly GCA_964461605.1 of uncultured Anaerolinea sp. Classification (GTDB taxonomy): domain Bacteria; phylum Chloroflexota; class Anaerolineae; order Anaerolineales; family Anaerolineaceae; genus UBA6107. The sequence goes on along the minus strand of CAYWVP010000009.1, from coordinate 669 downwards.
TAGATCATCGGATGCTGGAATGCTCCCAGCCGGCTGATGTGCATCTTCTGGTCCCCGCGATACCATTGCGTGGGAGACCAGGACTGCCAACCGTTGGAAAAAAATCCCATATCAGTGCCGCTTGCTGCTACAGGATAATGAACCCCTTTTCCAACCGAACCCTCAACATTTACAAGTTCGATCCTGTTGAGTTTTATCGGCTGGCTGCTGCGATTGATCACCTCAACCTTCCACAGGATCAATGGGTATTCCTGCGTAACGCCGAAACTGAGATTGAATCCAATTCCATTGCGGTCCTCTGGCAGGGCAAACCTCAGCAACTCCACACGCCCATGCTCCAAAGTATCGATTTTCTCCTGCTCAATGCTGAGCGGTTCCCAGCCCCCATCCAACACATGTACTTTTTTCCCGTTGAGAACGTAATCACAACCCAGGTGAACCTGATTTAGGACAGGGAAACGATCTTCGTGTGGAATGATCGAAAACCAGCCATCCTCAGGACTTATTTGGATTGCCAGACTGGCATTTTGCAGGGACAGCATAATGGACCTCCGCAGGATTGAATTTCTTTATCATAACATGCACACGAAATGCCTTACGGGCGAGGCAAAATTCCCGCGTGATATAATTCGCGCATGCCCTCCATAGTTGCCATCGACATCGAAACGA
>CAYWVP010000008.1:12725-23499 GCA_964461605.1 uncultured Anaerolinea sp. | reverse complement strand
GTAGTGAGCGAGATCCGTCCGGTTCCGGTGACCATCCGGCCCACTGTCATCACGGAAGAACCCGAGGCGAACTCATGACAGTGATGCAGTTGATCTTCCTAATCAACGCGGCGGTGACGATCATCGCTGGAATAATGATGGCCAGGGTTCAGCGGTTGCTTCATGCGGCTTTATGGCTGGTGCTTGCGCTGTTCGGAGTGGCAATCACATTTGGGTTGCTTGAGGCCAGTTTCCTCGCAATTGTGCAGGTAGTGGTTTACATCGGCGCCATCGCAATCCTCATCCTGTTTGCCATCATGCTTACCCGTGGCGGAACGGACGATACATACGACAATAGCAAACGCTGGATCATTTCCATCGTTGTCGCGCTCATTGCACTGGGTGGTATTCTTCTGGCTCTATTCACCTGGCCGCAGGGTCAGGCATTGACCACACCTCTCACTGCCGCTCAGCAGGACATTGGGGCGATCGGTGTTGCGCTCCTGGATCCAGAAGGATATCTGATCCCGTTTGAAATTTCCTCTATCCTGCTTCTGGCTGCATTGGTGGGCTCGATCTATGTAGGTATCGAACACAAAGGAGAGGAGAAATGATTCCGCTTTACTGGTTCCTCATCCTTTCTGCTGTCCTGTTTTGCATCGGAATTTACACAGTGATCACCCGCAGGAACACCATCACCATTGTGATGGGCATTGAATTGATGTTGAATGCTGCGAATATCAACTTATTGGCTTTCTGGCGCTATCTATATGTGGACACCGGCAATTTGGACGGTGTGATCTTCGCGCTGATCATATTTGTGGCTGCTGCTGCTGAGGTAGCTGTAGGTTTAGGACTGATTATTTCGGCTTACCGGCGACGACAATCTGTGGTTGCCAACGATCTGGATGCACTGAAAGGGTGATGCGTTTAATAGCATGCTGTCATTGAACTCACTTATCTGGTTGATACCTGTGCCGCCCCTGGTCGGTTTTATCCTAATCGCCCTTTTCGCCTACAAGTCCAAAGGTGCTTCTCATACGATTGGTGTCATTGGTGCTGCTCTCTCATTTATTGCCAGCATGATCGTTTTTGCGAAAGCCATCACGACCGAAAATCTTGCGTCTTCACCGCTGGGCGGCTCCATTAATTGGCTTCCAGCAGGGGAATCCTGGCTCAAGATTGGCGTCCTGGTTGATCCTCTCACAACGGTGATGCTCTTCTTCGTTGCCTGGACCATCCTGATGATCTTCATCTACAGCATCGGTTACCACAATTTTGGTCAGCCGGCAGGCAAGCACGATCGCCCGGGTTTACCACCAGAAGGGGCAGAAATTGTTGAACACGGCAAGGAACACAAGGTCCCTTCCGTGGAGCCCATGTATGCCAAGTTTTTTGCCCTCCTGAGCCTCTTCGCCTTTGCCATGTACCTGCTGGTTGTCAGCGATAATTTGTTGACGCTTTACATTGGCTGGGAGATCATGGGGTTCTGTTCCTACTTCCTGATCGGTTTCTGGTATGGGAAGGAATCCGCGCGAAAAGCCGGTATCAAGGCGTTCATCACCACCCGGATTGGCGATGTCTTCATGCTCCTGGGTATGGTTGCGCTCTATTCAGTGACCGGCACGCTTAATTTTCACGAGATCTTCAGCAATCATGCGACTTTGGAAATGCTAGCGGGCACCACCTCACCGGTATTTGGATTGAGCTGGTCAGCTTTGATTGGTCTGCTGTTATTCTGCGGCACGATCGGCAAATCCGCCCAATTCCCGCTGCATGTGTGGCTGCCTGACGCGATGGAAGGACCTACACCGGTTTCAGCAATGATCCATGCCGCGACAATGGTTTCAGCCGGTGTTTACATGAGCATCCGCGTGTTCCCGATCATGTCGGCAGGCTGGTCAACGGGTGAGCCATTGACCACTCCGATGCTGGTGATGGCGGTGATTGGTACTTTCACTGCGTTGTTCACCTCTACCATTGCAGTCGCGCAAAATGATGTTAAAAGAGTGCTGGCTTATTCAACAATTTCTCAGCTTGGATATATGATCGCAGCGCTGGGGATGGGCGCTTATGTCGCGGCTGTATTCCACCTGATGACGCATGCTTTCTTCAAAGCGCTGCTTTTCCTCGGGTCCGGATCGGTCATTCACGGGATGGAACACGGCGTATTGCACACAGGAAAGCACATTGACCCCCAGGACATGCGCAACATGGGCGGATTGAAATCCAAAATGCCCATCACCTTTTGGACTTTTCTCGCTGGTGGACTCGCACTTTCCGGTTTTCCGGTGATCACCGCCGGGTTCTGGTCCAAGGACGAGATCCTATCAGGCGCTTTTTCTGGTGGTTACATCCTGATATTCATTTTGCTGGCGATTACCGCCCTCATCACCGCCTTTTACACTGCCCGTCAGATCACACTGGTATTTCTGGGAAAGCCGCGTACATCTGCAGCTGAACATGCCTCAGAATCCAGGATGGTAATGACAATCCCGCTGGTGATCCTGGCGATCTTCGCCATTTGCATCGGCTGGGTTGGTATTCCGCAAGCTTTCCCGGGTTTGGGTCAGATTTCTCCTGCCTGGTTCCAGGAGTTTGTGGGCACCATGCTGCCTCATGCCGTGCATGAAGAAGCGCATAGTTATGTTCCCTTGATCGTATCCATTCTTGTTTCACTGGGCGGTCTATTGTTGGGTTGGGTGACCTATCAGAACCAGTCTTCAGCCCAGGCAAAGGATCCCCTTGAGGCGAACCTCGGTGGAGTGTTTAGTCTATTGAGGGACAAGTACCGGATTGATGAGTTCTATCAGAAGGTGTTCATCAATCCTTCTCTTTGGCTGGCTGACAAGGTCGTATACCAGCTCCTGGATCTCAAGATCATTGATGGGGCTTTGCATGGATTGGCAGCCTTTGGTGTTTGGCTGGGTAACCAGCTGCGCTACAAGTTTGACGTGCCTGTTGTCAACGGTACCGGTGACGGATTGGCCGGGACCACCAGGGGCATGGGTGGTTTGTTACATAAACTGCAGACAGGAAGAGTTCAGCAGTACCTGGCAGTTGCCATTGCAGTAACAGTTGTGGCTGGTTTGATCATTCTTTCGTTCGTGATATCTGCGTGAGTTGGAAGGTTAATGAATTTCTTAACTGATCATCTGCTTTCCTGGATCCTCTTTATCCCTGCCATTGGCGCGGTATTGTTGTTGTTAATCCCGGGACACAAAGAAAAAGCGCTGCGGGTGGCGTCCCTGGTGATCAGTTTCATTCCTCTCCTGCTTACCCTCTACTTGTGGGGCTTGTTCGGCGCAGCCGATCGATCTGCCATGTTCACTTTCGAGGAAATGGTCCCATGGTTCCCGGCGATCAATTCAAGTTATCACGTTGGCATTGACGGTGTTTCACTGGCAATGATCCTGCTGACCACCCTGTTAACCCCGCTGGCGATCCTCACTTCTTTCAACATTAAGGAACGCGTAAAAGCGTTCATGATCCTCTTCCTGGTGCTTGAAACAGGGATGCTTGGCGTGTTCATGGCGCTTGACCTGATTCTATTCTTCCTGTTCTGGGAGATCGGGTTGGTTCCGATGTACTTCCTCATTAATCAGTGGGGTGGGGAAAAGCGTAATTACGCTTCGCTGAAGTTCATTCTATTCACCATGGGTGGTTCGCTCGGTTTGCTTCTGGCCATCCAGATGATCGGAGTGATCAGCGGTACATTTGACCTGGTGACACTCATGCAGACCTGGACAAGTCTCCGGGGTGGTGAAATGTTTGGAATTCCAACCCAGACGGTAAAGGCGATCGCATTCTGGGCTTTCGTGATAGCTTTCGCGATCAAAGTGCCGGTCTGGCCGTTCCATACCTGGCTTCCGGACGCCCACACCGAAGCACCCACCGGCGGATCGATGATCCTGGCAGGTGTGCTGCTAAAGCTTGGCGCTTACGGTTTCATCCGCCTGGTGCTGCCTCTCTTCCCTCAGGAATCAGCCCGTTTTGCCGGCTGGCTGGCTGCGCTTGCCACTGCAGCTATTGTCTTTGGCGCGTTATCGGCTGCTGCTCAAAAGGATTTCAAACGCCTGGTGGCATACTCATCGATCAACCACATGGGTTTTGTGGTCCTTGGCATTGCAGCCGCGGCATGGGCAGCCGGGCAAACGGACCCGGCCATCCGGAACAGTGCGATTATCGCATTGGATGGTTCAGTACTACAAATGTTCAATCATGGCTTGAGCGCTGCCGGGATGTTCTTCCTGGTCGGAGTTCTCTACGACCGCGCCCACACCCGCAAGCTGGAAGATTTTGGCGGGCTGTACGCAATCCTGCCCGTCTATGGGGCGATCCTGATCTTCACTTCAATGGCTTCGTTGGGATTGCCAGGTTTAAACGGCTTTGTGTCGGAGTTTATGATCGTGCGGGGAGTCTGGCCAATCTACACGCTATTTATCGCCCTGGCTATGATCGGCTTGCTGTTCACCGGTGTATATGTTCTTAAGGCGCTGAAGTTTACCTTGCACGGTCCTCTCAACGAAAAGTGGTCAGGTAAGCTGAGTGAGATAAACCTGCGTGAACTTTTCGTGATCGTACCATTAATGATATTGATGCTCACAATTGGATTATGGCCTTCCTGGATCCTTAATCTGATCAATTCTACAGTGATGACCTGGTTTTAGTAGGAGTTAGATGCAAATTCCGATCCTCAGTATCCTCGCTCTCCTTCCGCTGGCAGTTGCCATTCTCCTGTTATTCCTCCCGGCGGCCAAACGGAACCTGATCCGCGGAATTGCTTTGGGCACGACGATCATCACGTTGATCCTCTCGGTGATCGTTTTCTTCGGTTATGACACCACACTTGGAGGATACCAGTTTGTTACAAAATCAGACTGGCTGCCTGCGATGGGTATCTCCTTCCACCTTGGTGTTGACGGGATCGGCGCGGCGATGGAATTGATGGCCGGCCTGGTTATTTTCAGCGGGGTGATGGTTTCCTGGCACATAGAAGATAGACCCCGTGAGTTTTTCTCATTTCTGCTCTTCCTCGCTTCCAGCGTTTTTGGCGTTTTCGCCTCGTTGGATCTCTTCCAGCTATTCATCTTTTTTGAATTGGCGATCTTTCCAAAATATCTGATGATCGTGATGTGGGGTTCCCCCAAGACCAAAGAATACGGCGGCATGAAGTTGACGTTGTATCTTTTCCTGGGATCGATGGTGGCGTTGGTCGGCGTTCTTGCCATGTATTTCAGCTCAGGATTGCGCACATTTGATATGGTTGCACTGGAAAATGCCGGTTTCGGTGTTGAATTTCAACGTCTGTGGTTTCCCTTTGTTTTCCTTGGTTTTGGTGTGCTTGGTGGCATTTTCCCGTTCCACAGCTGGGCTCCGGATGGTCACGTTGCCGCTCCCACCGCGGTATCCATGCTGTTGGCCGGTGTGGAGATGAAGGTTGGCGTTTTTGCAGCATTGCGCGTTGGCCTGATGCTGATGCCGGATGGCATGCGCATCTGGGCTCCCCTGATCCTGGTTCTGGCGACCATCAATGTCGTTTATGGTGCATTCATCGCCATGATCCAGAAGGATTTTAAATACGTCATTGGTTTCTCCTCGGTTTCTCACATGGGGCTCGTTTTTATCGGTTTTGCGACCCTTACTCCCGAAGGGTTGACCGGGGCTGGTCTGCAAATGTTCTCACACGGCATTATGACTGCTCTCTTCTTTGCTGTAGTCGGGATGGTTTACGATAGGGCACATACCCGCAATATTGGCGAATTGGGAGGATTGTATAAATATATGCCAATTGCCATGTTGGGGTTCGTGGTCGGTGGTCTGGTCTCAATGGGTATGCCCGGTTTTTCCGGTTTCATCGCCGAACTGCCCATTTACATGGGGGCGTGGAAGACCTATCCGCTTGTGGCAATTATTTCCGCCCTGTCCATTGTGGTAACCGCAGCGTACATCCTGCTGGTCGTCAGGCGGGTATTCTTCGGTGAAGCTCCCCAACCGATCAAGGCGGGTTTGACCGATATATCCATCATGGATAAGATCGTTGTAATTATGCTTTCGCTGATCATGATCGTGGTCGGGTTGTTTCCCTCCGTCCTGGTACCTGTGATTGAATCAGGCGTCAAACACATTTTGGTTATTGTGGGAGGTGCCTGATGCCTGAACTATCTGGTGCTATGTTAGTTTCTCTCATTCCGGATATCGGATTGATGGTCCTGGCTTTTGTCCTTCTTGCCCTGGCGTTAACAAAGAATGATAAGCTGTTTACCCACCTTGACTGGATCACCGCGGCAGGGTTTACGCTGATCGCGCTGCTGGCTTTCATTTTTGGACGTCCGGGTGACCAACCACAACTTTTATGGGGTGGGATGATCCGCATCGACCGGATCGGATTCATCTTCAGCCTGCTTGTTTTGGTCGGTGGCGCGCTTACCGCCATTTTTGCCGGTACAGATACAACTGTTGGCAAGAAACCCGAATTTTACCTGCTCCTCACTCTGGCATCCATCGGTCTATCCATGATGGGAACTTCTGCCAACCTCATCATGCTGTATCTCGCGATCGAAACTGCTGCGACACCTCTGTATGTGTTGGCCGGTATCAAGTACCGTGAAGAATGGTCGGTCGAATCCGGCATCAAATATTTCCTGTTTGGAGGCATATCCTCCGCGATCATGCTTTATGGGTTCAGCCTGCTCTATGGATTTGCCGGGACGACCAGGATCTATGGTTTGTTGGATGCCATGCAGGCAAACCAGACCCCGACAGCTGCAATTGTTCTTGCTTCATTCATGGTATTAGCTGGTTTTACCTTCAAGATCAGCGCATTCCCATTCCACTTCTGGGCTCCCGATGTTTACCAGGGATCACCGACACCCGTCGCCGGCTTTCTTTCGACGGTTTCCAAGACGGCAGGATTCGTCGCCCTTATCCGTGTGCTTGTAAATGTTTTCGGGGTGGAAAATTCGAACGTTTGGATGATCGTCCTCGCGGTGCTATCGGTCGCGAGCATGTTCATTGGCAATTTACTGGCAATCCCTCAAAAGAATCTCAAACGGATGATCGCTTATTCGTCAATCGCACAAGCCGGGTATATCCTGGTGGGTGTGGCATCCGGTACAGAGTTCGGTTTCACAGGAGCCGTTTATTACCTGGTTGCTTACCTGGTGACCAACCTGGCGGTGTTCGCGATTATCAACTGGGTGGAATATGAAACAGGTTCAACTGAGATCAATGCTTTTGCCGGTTTGAACCGCCGCGCGCCCGGGCTGGCATTTTTATTGATGATCGCATTATTATCCCTGGGCGGGGTTCCACCCCTGGCTGGTTTCTTTGCCAAGGTGCTTGTCTTTGGTGCTGCGATCGAATCCGGATTGGTGTGGCTGGCAGTTCTGGGTATTCTCAACTCTGTAATCGCCCTTTACTACTACTTGCGGGTGATGAAAGTGATGTACGTCGATCAACCTGTGGTTGAGATGAAAGTAGACAGACTTCCTGTGATCTGGGGAATTGCCCTGGCTGTGTGCGTTATCGGCATCGTTGTGTTGGGTGTGATTTACACCCCATGGTTTAACTTCATTACCCTGGCTGCTGCCGGTTTTTAGCTCAGTTAACTTTTAGCAAACCGCGCTATGTTATAATCGGAAATCATGCCTGAGCGGAATAGAAACCAGCAGATCAGCCCGCAAGATAAGAAGAACATGCTTTTAGCCGCGTTAATTGGGCAAATAGGTGTTCTTACCTTATTGATTGTGTTAGGGGCTGCTTTTGGCGGCCTTGCGCTGGATGCAAAATTGGGCACCAAGCCCTGGTTTACAATTGGATTTTTGATTGCCAGCATACCAGTGTCTATTTTATTAATGATCTGGATTGCGCGAAAAACGATCACGAAGATCAAAGCCACAAAAGGTGACATGGCTGCGAAGGAGGAAACGATTGGAAAAAACTCGTAAATGGCGCTGGGGAAAACACCGTTGGATTCTGTTCGCATTGATCATACTCAGTGTCATAGGTGTAAATCTGATCGCCCCCGTTCAGCCGCACATCCAGGTAGCTGCTGAAAATCTCAGCGCCAAACCCCTGTTCTCCTTACCTGTTATCGGTGATTTTTACCTGACTAACACGCTAACTGCGATGTTGTTGCTGGATGTGATCATTATTCTTATCGCATTAGGCGTTCGAAATTCCGCCAGAAAAAATGAGCTTGCTCCAAAAGGAATCGGTGGTATTTTCGAAATGCTTATTGAGATTTTGTACAACTTGACGGAATCCACGGCTGGAAAATATGCGCGACAGATTTTTCCGTGGTTTGCCACAATTTTGATTGTGGTTCTCTTTGCCAACTTGATGAAATTGATTCCCGGTTTTGAGACGATCGGTTTACTGCATCATAGCGAGCACGGTTATGAGACGCTCGCCTTGGGGGGCAACTGGTTTACGGTCATCAATAAGGAAGCAAGCGGTGAAGGAAGTATTGTGACTCCATTCTTCCGTGGTGTATCAACCGACTTGAATTTCACGCTCGCCATTGCATTGATTTCTGTGATCATGACCCAGGTGATTGGGGTCAAAGCCCAGGGTTTTCATTACTTCGGAAAGTTTGTCAATGTCAGTACCATGTTCAAAAAACCATTCTTTGGATTTATGGATTTCCTTGTAGGTCTTTTGGAAACCATTTCAGAATTTTCGAAGATCCTTTCGTTTACCTTCCGGTTGTTCGGCAACATGTTTGCCGGCATGGTATTAATGGCTTTAGTGGGTGTGATGATTCCAGTGTTCATGCCTTCCATGATCATGATGTTTGAATTATTTATCGGCATCATCCAGGCTTTTGTTTTTGGCATGTTGACCATGGTCTTCATGGCTCAGGCAACCCAGGGTCACGCTTCAGAAGAAGAACACGTTTAACACAAGACATCAATTAGGAGGTAATGCAAGCTTATGAGTGGAGACATTGTACTGGCAGCAAAATTTATTGGCGCAGGTTTATCCATGATCGGAGCGCTTGGCGCTGGTATCGGCATTGGATTGAGTGTGCAGGGTGCCTTGGAAGGCATGTCCCGAAACCCCGATACTTACGGGAACCTGTTAACGAACATGATCCTTGGTATCGCTTTCTCAGAAGCCATCGCGATTTATTGTCTTGTGATCGCGTTCCTGATGCTGTTCGTTCTGTAGTTCACGTTTAGGAGTTTACCTTGGATAAATTGGGTTTAAACCTTGGATTTTTAATAGTTCAGATCATTAGTTTTCTGACCATTTTCATAGCCCTTAAAGTGTGGGTGTACAAACCGCTATTAAACGCTCTGAAAAAACGACGGGAAACAATTGACAAGGGATTGGAAGACGCGCGGATTGCTGCTGAAGCCCGTGAGAATGCCGAAAAAGATGCAGCTGAAATCCTGGCACAAGCACAAGCCAGTGCAGCTCAGGTCATACGCGAGGCCAAGGAAAAAGCAGAACTGACCGCCCGTGAAGTAAAAGCCGGGATTGAAGCAGATATTGCTAAAACGCGTCAGGACGCGCTGGTGGAAATTGATCACGAACGCGAACGGGTTTTGGGGGAGATTCGTGCCAATGTGGCTTCTCTGGCGATCGCTGCTGCACAAAAATTGGTTGGTGAAGCGCTGGATGAGAAGCGACAGCATGAACTCGTGGCAGAATTCTTCTCCGGAATTAAGGAAGGACGCATTACCTTACTGGAGGACAGGGATTTCGATAAAGGGAATGCTGAGGTAATGAGTGCATTGCCACTAACCACAGCCGAACAGGACTTGATTTCCGGTGAAATGCTCAAAAAACTGGGAGAAAAAGCTGAAATCAACTTCAACGTCGATCCAGATATCCTGGGAGGTTTGATCATCAAAGTTGGTGATAAAGTAGTTGACGGATCGGTTGCGGGGCAGATCCAAAATTTACGGAACTCACTAGACTAACCGGTACTTGATGGAGGACAGTGGATTTCTTGATCCGATGTCCTCTATTTATTTAATGTAAAATTGATGCACAAATGCAACAATTAAAACTACCTGAATTATTTTCGAGTTTACCGATTCCATGGAACTGCGCGGTTGCGTTACCCGAGTTGCCGGTGCATGGTATTCAGTTTGATTCCCGCAAGGTGACACCGGGTGATATTTTTGTGGCGTTTACCGGAGGAAACATTGATGGACATGATTTTATCGATAGTGCCATCAACCACGGTGCACTAGCGGTGGTAGGTACCCGTGATATTGGAAACCTGTCAGTTCCTTACATCAAAGTGGGAGACTCGCGCGAAGCACTTGCCTATCTATCATCAAGGTTTTTTGACAACCCTGCCAGGAAAATGACCATCATCGGTGTGACCGGTACAGATGGAAAAACGACGACTGCTAATCTCATTTACGAGATCTTAAAAGCAGCCGGATTGAAAGCGGGATTGATCTCGACCGTGAACGCGGTGATCGGGGACACGGTGATCGACACCGGTTTTCACGTGACCACGCCGGAGGCGACGGAAATTCAACAGTATCTGGCTGCCATGGTGGAGGCTGGCATTACCCACGTGGTGCTGGAATCTACATCCCACGGACTGGCGCAGCACCGGGTAACGGGTTGTGAGTATGACATTGCTGTGGTTACCAACATCACCCATGAACACCTGGATTATCACGGAACCTACGAGGAATACCGCGCGGCCAAATCTCGCATGTTCACCAGCCTGCTTCAAACCCATGACAAAGCAAGAGGTAATCCGCGGTTGGCAGTATTGAACCGGGATGACATCTCTTATGATCATCTCTCCACGATCGTTACA
>CAYWVP010000008.1:0-12625 GCA_964461605.1 uncultured Anaerolinea sp. | reverse complement strand
CCAAATGCCTTGAAGGTTGCGCTTGAGACTGCACGCGAGATGAACAGGAATCGCATCATCGCGGTCTTTGGTTCGGCAGGTTTGCGTGACAGGCAGAAACGCAGGATGATGGCGGAAGTATCGATAAAGCTGGCCGATGTCACCTTCCTGACTGCGGAAGATCCGCGTACCGAGTCCCTGAAAGACATCCTGGCGGAAATGGCTGATGCCGCCACCTTGGCAGGCGGGATCGAAGGACAAACTTTCTTCCGGGTAGAGGACCGGGGTGAGGCAATTCGCCGCGCGGTGAAGATGGCAAAGCCTGGTGACCTGGTGATCGCCTGTGGCAAAGGGCACGAACAATCCATGTGCTTTGACACCACTGAGTATGCCTGGGATGACCGTACGGCAATGCGGGCAGCGTTATCTGAATTATTGGGTACACCCGGACCTTCCATGCCGGTACTACCAACATCCAGCGAGTAGTTTTTCAACTAATAAAAAAGATCCGGAATTATTTCCGGATCTTTTAGGTTTGATGTTTGGTTAGCGCCGCGGATTGCGGTCGTTAAATGAGCGGTTGTTGTTTCTGCGGTCACCGCCGCCGCTGCGCCGGTCTCCACCACCGGAACGGGGGCGTCCGCCGCCGCTCTTGCCGCCCTTGTCATGTTCCAGGGCTTCTTCGGGTGTCCAGCCTTCCAACACTGCCTGGCGCGAGAGACGGATTTTTCCGTTGTCATCGATCGCGGTGACCATCACGGTCAACTCGTCGCCCATTTTTACCACGTCTTCGACCTTCTCGACGCGTTCAGTATCCAGTTGTGAAATGTGCACCATGCCGTCCATACCGGGCAGGATCTGCACAAAAGCGCCAAAATCTGCGATTCTTACAACCTTACCGGTGTAGATATGGCCAACCTGTGCGCTTTCGGTGAGGGCTTCGATCCGCTCACGCGCAGCTGTTTCACTCTTGCCATCTGTGGCAGCAATGTACACAGTACCATCGTCGTCAATGTCGATTTTGACATTGGTTTCTTCCTGGATGGCACGGATGATCTTGCCACCTGGTCCGATGATCGCGCCGATCTTATCAACAGGGATATGGATCGTAGTGATGCGCGGCACAAACGAACGCAGTTCAGGTCTTGGTACAGGAATAACCTCGAGCATCTTGTCCAGGATAAAGAGGCGGGCATCGTAAGCCTGCTTCAACGCCAGGCGCATGATCTCGGTAGTGATACCTTTGATCTTGATGTCCATCTGTAACGCGGTGATGCCATTGTTGGTACCAGCCACCTTGAAATCCATATCGCCAAGGTGATCTTCAGCGCCCTGGATGTCTGTTAGTACGACGTAGCGTTCACCTTCTTTGATGAGACCCATTGCCACACCAGCCACCGGGGCTTTGATGGGAACACCAGTGTCCATCAGTGCGAGGGTTGAACCGCAGACAGACGCCATCGAGGATGACCCATTAGATGCGAGTACTTCAGAAACCAGGCGCAGTGTATATGGAAATTCTTTTTCCGAGGGAATGACCGGCAGGAGAGCCCGTTCGGCCAGCGCGCCATGACCAACTTCGCGGCGGGATTGCCCACGCAGCATCTTTACTTCACCAGTGGAATACGGCGGGAAATTATAGTGATGCATGTACCGCTTTGAGTCGTTGGGGGATAAGGTATCGATCTCCTGGGCTTCCTTGGGGGTGCCGAGTGTTGCCAGGGTGATCACCTGGGTTTCGCCGCGGGTGAACAATCCTGAACCATGTGCACGCGGGCTGATGCCAACTTCACACCAGATGGGGCGGATCTCGGTCAGGCTGCGTCCATCGGGACGCTTATTCTGTTCCAGAATGCGTGAACGAACGACACGCTTGTAGGTTTCTTCAAATGCTTCCTTATATTCAGCAATCTCTTCCGGTACGTCCGGGTTCGTGTATTCCACAATCACGTTATCACGCAATGTGTTGATTGCATCCTGTAACTCATGTTTGGAGTGAGGGGCATCAAGGGCAGCATTAATTTCATCGGCAATGCGATGGCTGACCTTCTCCACCAGGGTTTCATCCAATGTGAACATTTGTACTTCGCGCTTGGGTTTTCCGATTTCTTTCGCCATTTGCATCTGGGTTTCAACGATTGGCTGGATGGCAGCATGACCAAATTGCAGTGCGGAGATCATGCTTTCTTCATCGATCTCGTTGGAACCGGATTCGACCATCAGGATGGCATCAGCTGTTCCAGCGATGCGCAGGTCCAGGTCGGATTCATCGAGTTGGGCGTAGGTGGGGTTGAGAATGAATTCACCATTGACACGACCCACACGAACAGCTCCGACCGGTCCACCCCAGGGAATGTCCGAGATCATCAGCGCGCTTGATGCGGCGTTAATGGCCAGCACATCCAGCGGGTTTTCCCAATCTGCTGAAAGGGAGAACATGATCACCTGGACTTCGTTGCGGATGTCCTGATTGAAAAGGGGGCGCAGCGGTCGATCTGTTAGGCGGGAGATGAGAATGGCATCTGTGCCAGGCCGTCCTTCACGTCGGAAGAAGGATCCGGGGATACGTCCGCCGGCGTACATTCTTTCTTCGTATTCAACGGTGAGCGGGAAAAAGTCCTGCCCAAGCCTGGGTTCATTGCCCATGGTCGCTGCAGCGAATACGACTGAGTCAGCGAACTGGACAGTAACAGATCCGCCTGCCTGTGCGGCAAGCTTGCCGGTTTCGAACGTCAAAGGACGCCCACCGACGGTGGTTATGTATTTCTTGCTTTCTGGTTTCATAGTTGCTCCTAATTTTGTCCCGCCTGGTTAGGAACTGAAAGCCGAGGGGGACGAATTGCGTCCTCATCAATTTTCAATACCCAACCGGCGGCGATGGTTTTTTCCGCGCCTTGAACAAAAATCAAAACGAGTAGAGGGCATCTACTCGTTTTAGTGTCTGCCTACTTGGTGCGGATATTCAATTTTTCGGTAATGGCGGCGAACCGGGCGAAATCTGTGCGGCGTAAGTACGCCAGTAATCTGCGGCGCTGCCCTACCAGTTTGAGCAAACCGCGCCTTGATGAATTATCGTGTTTGTTGGCGCGCAAGTGCTCCGTCAATTGCCTGATACGAACAGTGAGGATCGCGATCTGAACATCAGCGGATCCGGTGTCGGTATCGTGCATGTGGTACTCATCGATCAGTTTCTGTTTTTCTTCCTTTGTCAATGCCATGACATCTGCTCCTAATTAGATTTTGCAAGTCGCCAGCCGGTAGGAATTCCCCACCGACAGGTCGAGTCATCGGATGAAATTATACCAGAGGTTAGCGGGATGAACAGGCTCAAGCACCGGATTATTGGCAGGATTCACTGTACAGTCTATTGTCGTTCACGCAACGCGTTGCGCAATGAGTCCTGCCTGGCGGGGGAGAAATATTCCAGGGTCCTGCGAATGAACCGCGGCATGGTGGGATCCGTGGATAACGAGATCGCTTTCTTGAGAAAATGTACAGTTTCCACTTCAGAACGTTTGGAGAGATGCTCGATGATGGTCAGCAGATCATAATGATAATCTTTACCGGGGGTAATGATAAATGGGGTGATAAAGGTAAAAATGGCCGGAAGATTCTCAAAATCGCGGTCATCGATCAACGGGATAACCCCTTCAATCGATAACCTCGCCAACCAATCCTGATTCGCGGATTCCCATTCATTCAGGAGATCCAGCCAGCGCTCAGGATTGTTTTTTCTGATCCCGATGGAGGCATTTTGATGTAAAAAGGGGAGGATCTCCGGAGAAGTTGATTCTTCAGACCAGGTACGGATGCGTTGAATCACACCCTCCTCATGATCCGGAGGCAATTTGCCCAGCAATTGGGCAGCCAGTTGACGCAATTCCACCTCTTGTTGCTGCCACAAAAGATCGATCAGTTCGAGCACCAGCTGTGGATCGTCTGTGCAGTATTTGGAAAGATTAAAGAGTATCTCCCGATTGAGCACCAGGGGGGTATTGAACGCTGGAAGGGTAAACACCCCGGTGGGCGGTTCTCCCACCGGGTGTGTATTGTCTGCATAGAATTGATAGATTTCGCGCAGTCCGTGAATGAAAGCCAACGTGTCCTGGATTTGCGGAATCAATAATCCGAGTTGAATGCGCAAACGTGCCAGGTTGATCGCCGACATCAGGTTGTGATCTTCTAGTAAGCCCGGGCGAAGTACACCTTTTCGTGCGCCGTTTCACCGCAAACGACACATTTTCCGTTCCCGCCCGGTTGATCCATCGGTATGCAGCGGGTGGTGGCTTTGGTGTCCTCTTTAACTTTCGCCTCGCAGGCGGGGTTGCCACACCACCAGGCGTATGCCCATCCTTTTTCAACAGCTGATAGCAACTCATCGTATGAGGCAGCGTCAAATATATGGCTGTCGCGGAAGGCGATCGCCCGTTCCAGGAGTGAGGTTTGGATCTGTGCCAGCATGTCGCTGACGGACTGCAGGATATTGTCCTGCGGCAGGAAGGATTTTCCGTCCCTGCCCGGAATATCCCGCCGGGCGGCCATGACCGAACCCTTTTCCACGTCCTTGGGTCCGATCTCTAGACGCAGCGGTACACCGCGTAATTCCCAATCGTTAAACTTGAAGCCGGGGGTTACCTCGGTGCGGTCATCCACCTTTACTCTTAGAGTACCAAGTTCTGTACGGATCTTCTCTACCACAGGCATCACTTTGCTGCGTTCTTCATCATTTTTATAAATAGGTATGATCACCACCTGGATGGGTGCCAGCCTGGGCGGCATGATAAGACCCTGATCATCTCCATGCGTCATGATGATCGCACCGATGAAGCGGGTGGATACTCCCCAGGAGGTTGTCCAGCAATATTGGAGTTCGTTGTTCACATCCAGGTACTGGATGTCAAAGGCTTTGGCGAAATTCTGACCGAGCAGGTGTGAAGTACCGGCCTGCAATGCTTTTGTATCGCCCATCATCGCTTCAATCGAGTATGAATGAACTGCGCCGGCAAATTTCTCCGTATTGCTCTTCCTGCCCGGGATCACCGGTACAGCCGCATCATCAACGGCGAAGCGCGTATAGGTTTCCAGCATGCGCAGGGTTTCCTCTTCGGCTTCCTTCTCTGTGGCGTGCGCTGTGTGGCCTTCCTGCCAGTAGAATTCCAGGGTGCGCAGGAAAAGGCGGGTGCGCATTTCCCAACGGACTACGTTCGCCCACTGGTTGATGAGCAGCGGCAGGTCGCGGTAAGACTTGATCCACTTGGAGTACATGTGTCCGATGATGGTCTCAGAGGTGGGACGCACAACCAGCGGTTCTTCCAGTTTTTCTCCTCCGCCGATGGTTACCACAGCCAATTCCGGTGAGAAGCCCTCAACGTGTTCTTTTTCTTTTTCCAGGAACGACATGGGTATAAACAGCGGAAAAGCCGCGTTTACGTGACCTGTGGCTTTAAATCTGCCATCTAGGGACTGTTGGATGTTTTCCCACAAAGCCCATCCATAGGGGCGCACGACCATGCAACCGCGCACCGGAGCATAATCCGCCATTTCAGCCCTTTGAATGACCTGGTTGTACCACTCAGAATAATTTTCACTTCGCGTTGTTAATTTTTCGTTGCTCATCTTCACTTCCTGCCAGATATTTTTTTCGGATCATTGTCCGATGAGATCTTTTCAAATGCGACATCCACGGTTGGAACGATCTGGAAGAGTTCATGGTCATTCTGCCCGATATACTTACCCATGGATGCGATAAACTGCGATAAAACTGCGTTCCATTCATCACCCACAACGATCAGCGGACGGGGTGTCCGGTTGGCGATGATCATCTCGTTCCACATAACCATTAACTCACACAATGTGCCCACGCCGCCCGGCATCACCACGGCAGCTTCACAAGTATCGATCAGCGCATACATTCTTTCACGCAGCGTTTCAAATTGGTGCTCTTCCTTGACCCAGGGATTTGCTTTTACTCCGCGCCAGGCTTCGATATCTCTGCAGGTCATCCCAATGACATGTCCCCCGGCTTCGTTACAACCACGCGATGCCGCCTCCATGATCCCGATGTATCCACCGGTTAGAACTGTGTGTCCGTTGCTGCCAAGCATCGAACCCAGGCGCAGGGCGTCTTCATAAGCGCTTTCACCCGGTTTAACTGATGCTCCGCCAAAAACTGCTACTTTCATGAAATACCCCCTACCTTTGTTGTTGAGTCATCCCAGGTACGTTTGTAATTCTGCTGCAATTTTTCCAATATGGCGGCTTCAAGGTCGATGCCTGACACACTGGCCAATTGGAGCAGATACAACGCAACGTCAGCCAGTTCTCCTCGTAATTCTACGTTGGAGTTGGGTTGTTCTCCCCATTGGTAATGCTCCAATACCTCGGCAGCTTCAAGTGCCAGCGAAATGGCCAAATTGCGCGCCGTCTGCGGTCGAGGACTGTTCTCCTCATACCAGCCTTTTGAGGTCACAAAACGGTTCATTTCGTCTGTTAATTGCCGGATATCCATCATCAGTCTCTTTGTTCAAGCGAGCGCAGGGCGATCTGTGCCGATTTGACTTGCTCCGGATGCCATCCTTCATCGGTCGCCATTTTATGCAAGTGTTCCATGACGGTTTTCTGGCTTTCCCCATCCAGCGCAAAAAATACTCGTTGGATTGCATCCTTATCACGGGAGAGGATTGCGCCCCAGGTCTTTTCAAGGAAGGTATCTTGTTCGGTCAATTTAGGCTCAATATTTTGATCTTGAATGGCTAATAATACCATAGCATGTTTTGGTTCTGTGCGAAATTTTAAATAAAAAAAGCTGGACGGTCTCGCCGTCCAGCTCTGTATCGTTGAAGGCTATTACTCTTCCTTCTTGCTCTCAAGTTCTTTTGTGCGCGCATCGATCACCGGCTGAGCAATGTGAGCCGGAACAACTTCAGTGTGATCAAACTCCATTTCGAAGACGCCACGTCCACCGGTCATCGAACGAAGGGTGGTAGTGTAACGGAGCATCTCTGCCAGCGGAACCATGGTGGTTACCACGGAATGTCCCTTTAGTGTCTCCATGCCCTGGATGCGGGCACGGCGTGTGTTCAGGTCCCCCATGATGTCACCCATGGCGGATTCCGGTACGGTGATCCGAACCATCATGATCGGTTCACGTAATACAGGCGCGGCATCTCTGACAGCCAGTTTGAAAGCCTCACGGCCGGCGATTTCAAATGCGACCGGCTTTGAATCGACGGGATGTTCCTTGCCATCGAAAACAGAGACATGGACGCCGGAAACGGGATAACCGGCAATCACGCCTTCTTTCATCACCGCCAGGATGCCTTTCTGGATCGATGAGGAATAACTTTGCGAGATCGCGCCACCAAAGACATCCCAGGTAAAGTCATAATCTTTTTCAGTCAGTGGCAACACTTTCAAGTGAACTTCTCCAAACTGACCGGATCCGCCAGTCTGTTTTTTGTGCCGGTACATGGCAGAAGCAGACTTGGTAATGGTCTCCTGGTAGGGAACCTTGGGTTCATGCACAATGACACCGACCTGGAATTTTGCCTCAGCCCGGCGGATGGCGACATCGATATGTTGGTCTCCCATGCCCTGGAGGATGGTCTGCAGGGTGGAGGGTTCATTATGCCAGGAGAGGGTCATATCCTCTTCGCATAACCGGGTTAGTGTTGAGGTGATCTTGGTGGAGTCAGCCTGGGTCTTGGGGAAGAGGGCGACCTGGAACAGCGATTTGGGGTATTCGGGTACAGGCAGTGTGAGCGGGTGGTTCTTGTCACACAGGGTGTTGGAGGTTGAGGTTTCGGTTAATTTCGGTACCACGCAAATATCACCGGCGTGGAGAACTTTAACTGACATGGTCTCTTTTCCACGCGGGATATTGACTGAACCAAGGCGTTCTTCGATGCCCTTGGTCTGGTTCCAGACCCGGGCATCCGGGCTGATGGTGCCGGAGTAGAGGCGGAAGAAGGTCTGTTTGCCGACGAAGGGATCTGCAGTCGTTTTCCACACGTAAATGGAGAGCGGAGCGTTATCCTTGGTTTCAAGTGTTTCCTCGCCATCCTTACCATGGGCAATCACTTTCTTTCCTTCAGCGGGTGAGGGCAGAATATCGATGATGGCATCCAGGAGTTTAAGAACACCGGTCTCGAACGAACCTGCGGAAACCAAAACGGGTATAAAACCACAGGATCTCACAACTTCTCTGAGACCACGGATCACCTCGTCTTCGGTGAGGCTGCCGCTATCCAGGTATTTTTCCAGCAGGGTGTCATCACCCTCAGCAGCTGCTTCAACTAGTTTCATGCGTGCTTCTTCTGCGGCATCCTTGAATTCAGCCGGAATCTCTTCCGCCGTTTTTCCCTGGGCTTTGTAAGCTTTCATGGTGATCAGGTCGATCACGCCTTTGAAATCATGTTTCTCTCCCCACGGCAGCTGGATCGGGATGAGACGAACATCTGAAAAATCTTCAACTGATTTGAGTGCTTTCTGGAAATTCGCGTTGTCACGATCCATCTTATTGATTACCAGGAAACGCGGTAAATTGAACTTGGAACAGTAATCCATCGCGATTTCGGTTCCGACTTCCAGGCCGTTCACTGCATCGACCATCAGGATCACGCTGTCCACGACGCGCATGGCGGAAATTACTTCTCCAATAAAGTCGGTGTACCCCGGTGTGTCGAGGAAATTGATCTTGGTATCGCGATATTCCACCGGGATGACAGAAGTGGATAAGGAGATCGTTCGGCGAATTTCCTCTTCGTCAAAATCTGAGGCAGTCGTTCCGTCTTCAATTCTGCCCATACGGGTGGTAGCGCCGGTGGAATGCAGGAAGGCTTCACACAGGATGGTTTTTCCAGCACCGGAGTGGGATGCCAGCACTACATTGCGGATTTTGTCAGTTGAATACTCTTTCATTAAGGAGGCCCTCTTCTCGTTTAAATGAGATGTTTCAAACCGTATTATTCTACTTGACGAGACGGTTTCTGTCAAAGAATACCTGCCTCGCGCCTTCCAATGATTACAGCCTGGTGGCTTCGACCATTGCCTGAAAGTCGATGTACAATGCTAATGGGAACTTCGATTGGCATGAACGCGTCATTAAGTGTGTTTCAGATAATCCTATTGATCTTACTTGCGTTATGCAATATTTCACCCATCCGGTTGAGCAGCTGGACGTTCACAAAGGATGGGTTGAATCGCAACAAAACTCTCATACCTTACGATAAAGTCTTGCCTGTAATCCCTGAATTGCGAACTGCTCGATCGTCAGGTGAACTTTGCCTGAAAACAACAGATCAACGGGTGATTGTATCGATGTGTAATTCGCCCACAGTTGAACCGCTTTGGAATTCCCCAGCTGACTGGCAGGTGGAGCAGGCGTTTTTCTCAGACCTGAATCTGGACAATGAGCGTGAACTCGCTTTGCTGGTCTGGCGTCCATTCAAACCCTGGCCGGTGGATCGCTTCTTGCCGTCGGGAGGGAGAATCACTACATTTCATGATGAGGACGATCGTAGTTGCCACTTGATACTGATCAACGTTATTGATGGGTCATTTCGTGAAATTTGGGCAGGATCTGCCATGGCTGCGCCAATCCACTCAATGGTTGCCGCCGACCTGGATGGGGATGGCAGGCAGGAACTGGCAGCGGTCGAGTATCCCTATAACGGCAAAAAAAGGACCGGAACACTGGTCGTTTGGCGTTGGAATGGCTTCGGATTTTCACTTGAAGCACGCCAGGCAGGAACCTTTTCCTCTCTCCTGGCAACACAATCCGGAAAAAAAGTTATGTTATTGGCTCAATAAGGAGGAGCGCCATGAATCACAAACGTCTTTACACAATTTTCTCCCTGTTCATCATTGCCGCATTCTTATTATCCGCGTGTCGCCTGTCCAATCTGCTCACCAGATCTACGCCAGAAGTCACTGAGCCACCGGCTGTCGATACCCCGAATGTAAAGACCGAAGAACCTTCCAGTGAAATCCCGGAAGTTCCGGAAATCAGCGGAGAGGATCTATACGCTGCGCCGTTCGCGGAGTACAGGATGCGCCCTTATGCCGTTCCGGCACGATACGGTGGTGGATATACACTGCCGCTACGGTCAGACCAGGTTAATGGATTGGACAAAATTGAGTTCTCTACAGCTCAACTTGAAGCTTTGTTGAACAATGGATTTGTGGTCACTCCACCGGATTATGATCCCAGCCGGATGTACCAGGAGTTCTACCAGGCGTATGAATCCGTACGCTATGATTCCACACCGGTGTTCATCACAACGGATGCGGTGTTCCATGTTTACCACCTGGTCTTTGACAAAATGCTGCGCGATCTGGAGCGCGGATCGTTCATGGACCTTCTGAATGAACTCACCACTGCCATGCTGGATGAATCATTGCAGCAATATCAAGAGTTAATCGGAACTGAGATGGAAACAGCCGCCACCCGGAATGTGGCTTATTTTGCAGTTCCGGCTATGATTCTTGGTTTGTCAGGAAATGTTCCGGATAAAGCATTGGAACTGGCAAGTCTTGAAGTGGAACTAATTGAAGGCGGGGGCGGGTTTAATACTTCGCCCATCTGGGATACCGGTGGTCAGGGAAGCGATGATCTCTTGCTCGAAGATTATTCGCAATACATTCCGCGCGGTCATTACACACGTGATGAGGCTTTAAAAACCTACTTCAAAGCCATGATGTGGTACGGACGGATGACTTTCCGTTTGAAAGATCCGATCGAAACCCAACGGGCATTGTTGGTTGTACAAGCCATGCGCAACGCTCAAACCAGCTCAGGCCGGTCAGCGCTCGAGCTCTGGCAGAATATCTACGATCCCACAGTTTTCATTGTTGGAAAAGCGGATGATCTCTCAATTTACGAGTACGGGAAAGTATCGGATGAGGTGTTTGGCGAGTCTCCGAACCTGGAGTCGTTTGCAGATCCAAAACTGGCAGCGGTATTCAAGGAGGCTGCCAGGCAATTACCACCACCGCAAATCAACTCAATGTGGGTGTATATCTGGCAGGACCGGGATGAAGCCACGCAAGGATTCCGCTTCATGGGGCAGCGCTTCACCCTTGATGCTTACGTCTTCGGCGAACTGATGTGGCGCAAAGTTGGCACGCTTGAAAATCCGCGTGACCTGCCTAAAAGCCTTGACTTCCTGGCCGCGCAAGGGTCTGAAGAAGCTTATGCGCTCTTGCAGGAAATGGGCGAGACCGATTACGCGAACTACGATTCACAAATGGAAAAGGTGAAGAAGGAAGTTGCCGGATTTGAACTGGATTCCTGGACACAAAACCTTTACTGGTCATGGTTGTATGCGCTGCAGCCGATATTTGAACCGAAAGGCGAACAGTATCCGGCATTCATGCAAACCCAGGCCTGGCTGCGCAAGGATATGCAGACTGCCCTCAGTTCATGGACGGAGCTGAAACATGACACGATTCTTTACGCCAAACAGGTGATGGCGGAGATGGGTGGTGGACCGGAAGATCAACCTCCCATGGGTTACGTAGAACCCAACCCCGAAGCTTACGCCAGATTGCTGGCTTTGGCTGAAATGACGCGCGATGGGTTGGAAAGCCGTGCCCTGTTGGATGATGTGACGCGCGGCAATCTTGATAATCTGATCGATGAACTGGAATTCCTCCTGGACGTTGCGCAAAAGGAGTTGAATGGTGAGACGTTGGCTGTTGAGGAATACTGGCGCATCCAGTATTTTGGAGGGTGGTTGGAAGCGATGACCATTGCCGCCGCTGACCCCGCGGATACTTACGAAGGCAGGGGTTACCTTGAGGATCAAAAATCAGCGGTTATTGCAGATGTGGCTACCGGAGTGGGTCGCGTGTTGGAGGAAGGGGTAGGGTATCCGACGAAGATTTTTGTGGTCCTTCCGACTGCTCCATACCAGGTGGCTGTCGGTGCGGTTTATACTTATTATGAATTCACGGTTGAGCCGCAGAATCGAATGACTGATGAAGATTGGCGGACAATGCTGGAAAGCGGCAACGCACCCGCAGCACCGGATTGGACATCATCGTTCATAGTGCCATGATGTATGGCAAGCATAAAACAATCGGAGCGCTGGTAACAGCGCTCCTTGCCATCACTGCCTGCTCAGCAAAGCCGCAGACTTCGGGGTTGTTATTGGGCGGGGATGTGATGCTTTCACGAGGTGGTGAAGCCATTTTCTCTGCTGCTTCACCCTGGGGAGAATTATCGCAATACCTGTCTGGGGCAGAGACTGATCTTTTTTTTATAAACCTGGAGTCACCAATTGGAACCATAGGTCAAGAATTAGATCCTGGTTTACTGGATATGAACCTGTGCGCTGGTGAAGATACGCTGGCAATATTGCAGGAGGCAGGTGTCGACCTGGTAACTACTGCCAACAACCACGCAAGTGATTGCGCTGTTTCGGACACTATCAACACAAGAAGCACGGTTGAAAAAGCCGGTATCAAGGCGCTGGATGAATCGCAGGGGTTGCTGTACGTTCCTGTTGATGAGCAAACCATTGCTATTCTGAACATAAATGACTACTCAGGCAAATATGACATTACAACTGTCATATCTGAACTGGCAAAAGCCCGGGAACAGAGTGACCTGGTGGTGGTCTCCGTCCATTGGGGAAACGAATAC
>CAYWVP010000007.1:16094-23685 GCA_964461605.1 uncultured Anaerolinea sp. | reverse complement strand
CTGGCCATAAAAACGTAATTGTCAGGATCTTCCGGGTTGAGAGAAATGGCTAACCTGACTTGCTCCAAGGCTTGGTCGAGATTGCCCTTTGCCCAACTGACCTTGCCAGCCTGCAAACGCGCATTAACTGCAGATGGATTAACCTCAATCGCCTTCTGCGCTGATTCTTCTGCCAGGTCCAGGTCACCGGTCATCTGGTAAACCTCAGACAGTGCAGTCCAGGAATTCCCATCTGCCGGATCCTTTTGCACCACGTTCAGCAGGAATGGCAGCGCATCAGTGGGTTTGTTCGCTTTAAGCGAGGCTATTCCGATCGCCCGCTTGATTTCCATGTTGCTTGGAGAGTAAATGCTAGCCAGCCTGAGATGCTCGATCGGCTTTTCCAGGTTTCCCAGCCTTTTCCATAGATCAGCTGCATCCAAATGCCAGTTTGATTCATTTGGCCAATAGGACAACGCGCTTTCCAACATGCTCACCGCATCGATGAGTTTGCCTGATTTATCCAACATCCTGGATAAAAGCCGTAACGCAAGCGGTTGATGAGGATGAATCTCAAGTGATCCTGATATGTGATCGATTGCTTCTTGTAGATCATCTTCGTGAAAACACAAAGCAAGTTCAAAGAGCACATCCGGATGCTGAACGAATTTCTTACCGACCTGCCTGGCCGTATTTTCCTGTCCAATCGCCCGCAAACCTGCCATTAATGCTGCGGCATCTTCAGCGCTGGGGGTGAGCTGCGCAATTTCACGGACGTTTTCCTGCGAAGCTTCCAGCGCCAACTGCAGGCGGATGAGCCAATGCTGGAGCGAGTCCTGCTGAAAAACCTCCGCTCCAACAGCGTTAATCAACTCAGCAATCTGCACTGCTTTACCGGTTTCAATCAGGTATGCGTGTGCCTTAACTCCCAGGTCCTGCGCGCGATTTTGGAATTCGGCATGCAGTGTCCTGGTTTTAAGGTCCAGTAAAATGATTGCGTTATTCTTTGGCGCGAGTGAACGGGCGGCATCAACCAACTGCATTGCTTCGCCCCACCGGCTCAGTTCGATCGCGCATTTTGCCAAATTGCGTAAAACACCCAGCTGCAGCACCAGCGGTTTTTCTTTCATTCCATCAAACACACTGAATGCCATTTCGAAAGAGGTTTCAGCCTCTTGCAGCCTGCCTGATTTCGCCAGTTCCCTGATCCGGGCGATCTTTTCAGGTTCTTCCGTGTTGATTACCTCAAACAACTCCGTCTCAACGATCTGATCAGCTGAAAGAATATCCTGGTCAAGCTTTCTCTCCTTGCATAACAACTCGAATTGTCTGCTAAAACCATTCGATTGTTCATTCATGGTGTTCAAAAGGAAACGTTCATAAGCGGTTGGTTCTCCAGACGCCAGGGCAATCTCGGCACCGTAGACACTGGCTTCTGAATTGTCAGGTTCACTTGATAACCAGCGTTGTACACTTTCTGCTAATTCTGTTACGTCGCCTGTTTTCATCGCGACTTTGAAAGCCAGGCTCAACGCTGGACGCGAAGATTGGAACAATTCCATCCACTCAGAAGGAACAAATAAATCTGAACTGATTATTCCAACCTGATCGATTTTTTCGTCCAGATCCTGGATCTCAATTTCATTGTAATTACCCTGCGAAAAAAGCATCTCATGTTTCAGTAATCGAACCAGAGCTTCATTTGAGTCGATCAGATCCAGATTGCGCTGGGCAAAATTGAATTCTTTCCGGATCCTGTACAGACCAGCCAGATTGAATCGGGCAGTGAGGCTGCCAAGCTCCGCGGCTTTTTCCAGGCAAAAGACCGTCCGTTCCTGGTTGCCTGCTTGTGCAAATACCACGGCTGATCTTTCAAGCTGATCTGTGTCTTCACAGTTTTCGAGTAGAGTAAACAAACCATCCTGGACTTCCTGGTCAGGTTCATGTTCGCCTGATTGCAGGTCATTTTCGATCTTCAGTAGAACCAATCCCAGGTGTTGGGGATATTTTTCGACCGAGCTTTGAATCAAATCGCTGGCAGCTTTGGTATCTCCAATTTTCTGCAGGAAATGGATCGCCCAGATGTGATTCAAAGGATCAACAGGAGCAGATTTCAATGTGTTTAACACAAGTTTTACCGCTTCGGCATCGTCACCTGTTTTGTGGACAATCTCTGCCTTGATATTTTGTAATGCCAGCCAGTCAGGTTCAAGCGACAAAGCCTGGTCAAGAGCCGCTCCGGCGATTTCCAACTGACCACTGCGGGATGCTGCCACGGCTAACCCTGTAAACAGGCGGGCAGTTTCAAGCGATTTCTTACCTGAATTCTCTCCTATCAATTCATTGAACAAGTTGTAGGCGGACTCCACATCACCGATGAACAACGCGTACTCTGCACTCAACAATCTGGCGCGTGCATCATCCGCTTTTTCTGCCAAAACATTTGGTAATAAACCAAAAGTTTTTTGACGTTCCGATTTTTTGGTGGGATCTTCATATACCAGACTTCTGTAATCCGGTTGACACACCGCTTCCAGGTACGCCAGCGCCAGCTCATTATTGTTGAAAACCTCATCTCCTGCTTTTTGCAGAAGCGAAAGGCCTTTGGTCGTTTCACCCTTCCACACGAGACGTTTACCGTAATCAGCCAGAAACCGTGCATTCTCAGGATAACGGTTCACAAAACTTTCAAGTGTTTCTTCAATATCCTGCATGCCAAGTCGTTCCATCGCATCAATTAACAGAAGATCAACCTCAACTCCAGCCTCACGAGAAGATAGCTCTTTCAAAAGCGGGTAAGCTTCTGAGCTCAATCCTTCCTGCATCAACTTTCCGGCGTAAGCAGCTTGTATTCCGAAATTGCCGGGGTTGGCGGCCACTCCTGCTTTGAGAGTTGCGATCGCAGTATCACGATCACCCATCGACCATTGCAGATCGGCAAGTTCTATCCAGGGTTGAGGATCCCCATCCGAGAATAGCATGGCTTGTTTGAACCGGTCAACAGAAAGTGAGTTTTCCCCAATATTTCTATACGCAATAGCGCTTAATGTTAGTGCTTTACCATGATCCGGCTTTCGTTCCAACAAGAGGTTAAATGCAGTTAGTGCATCATTTGTCTTCTTCACCTCAAGCGCGATTTCGCCAAAAGACAGGAGATCATCCAAATCCCCTGTATTGCCCTTATCAGTCAGCTTTTTGTAGACCTGGTAAGCTCTATCGAGTTGACCTGTTGCTACGAGTGCCTTCGCGAGATTACGTTTGTATTCACCATTTTCAGCCTGTAAAACCGTGAGCGTTTCCCAGTGCGTAGCTGCAGAAGAATAATCTCCTTTGCCATCCGCTGCCCTGGCGGCAGCCAGGTTGACTTCAATACTGGATGGATTGTCGCGCAGCATAAAGCCGGCCAGCTTGCAGGCCTCATCGAACGCCCCGGTATCCACCAGCAGTTTTAAATTCTCAAGAGGATCCCATGAACTTATCTGTTCAGGACCATTCACGAGTATTTTTTCCAACTCTGAATCGGAAAGTCCTCCAAGTGCCGTACGGATCTCTTCTCTGGCACATTCCACGTTTCCGGCTATGGCCATGATTTTTGATTTTTTGATCAAATTAACCGGGTAAACAGATGCCTCTGCCGGAATGTCAATCGACGTACCGCTGTAAACCAATTCTTTTTGAATGTCCGGATCACTCATCTCATCTTCAGAAAATATTGACAAAACATTCGCATCAGTTGCACTTGTGTTGATTAATCCAGCCTTCCTGACCTTACCCCGTTTTACGAGGGCAGCCAGTATTTCCAATGCCTTATCGTTCATTAACATGGCCAATGCATCATCGCCCGCAACCTGTGCGATATCCGCCACTGCCTGGTATTTGAAAGCAATTTTTGTAGACGAAATTGGATCTTTCCAGTGGTCTCCCGTGGTTTTGACACTCATCTCAATATCGAGGTAAGTATCCAATAATTGTGCAGCCACCACAGAGCAAAGCACTCCGCCGCCACTTTGCCGGAGAACTTTTAGCGCACGCACCTGGTCCTGTTCGTTCAAGCCAACCAGGCATTTAGTCAATAACCCAGATTGTTCCTCGGAAGTAATGGGAAGGCAGAGCACAAGATGAATTACAAGATCGATGGCCACTTCAGGTTGATGAACAGCCACGAGATCATGCAGGAATTCCTCTGTTCCATCGACAAGGTTTACTACAATTACGAGGATCGACTTCCAGAAGCGTACGTATGATTCAGGATTCGTGTTTCGGGTGCGGCTTAAGATCTCCTTGAATACGTGTGACCAGTTCCCGGCTGCCTGTTGTTTTGCCAATAACGCCGTCGCTACGGTTCCTGCTGTTTCCAAAGTCACGGCGGGGCTGTCTGCCAGGAGATACTCTTCGTAACCCAGCATCGCTTTTTCAAGCAGGGCATTCGAAATTCTGCCCTCATGCAGGTCACCCCATAAGGTGTCGTGATCAAATGCAAACACCCCCAACGTTCCAGGGTGAAGAGGTTGATTTCTTTGGACGAAAGATTCCAGGCTCTTCTGGTCCAAAGCAAATTGTTGCAAACCATCCCATATCAGTGAATCCTGGCGCAGCGATTTATAAAAACAAGCAACCTCTGCATCAGCATTGAGGTTGTTCAACTTCGCTATGAGCTCTGTTAACTGCATTGAAACTCCTCTCAATTGACGAATCCTGGAGAAAACAGAGAAATATTAACCAAGCCCTGAAACGAGTAGATAGGCTCCAACCATTAATAGGATTCCCAGGATCACCAGGAATATGCCGATGCCTGTGGCTGTTTTTACCATTTCGTTCAACACTTCGATCAACGCGCGGGCATTCCCTACCAGCCCGGATATTTCTTCAGTTACCCCTTTTTGGGCGATCTTGGTGGTCTGATCGGCGATCGTATTTAATTGTTTACCCAGTACTTTTTTGATCAACGTATACACGCCAATCCCCAAAACGGCCACTCCGACGACCAGGAGTACCAGGGCCATGGTCATAATAAAATCACTCACACTCATAGAAAACATATCGCCCTCCAGAATTAGGTCTCTGGAGGGTATGATGCAAGTTCTATGCCACGGTGTTTAACCCGCGGTTGAAATATCTCTTGGAAGGTCTCCCAGATTGATGGTCATTCCATCACAAAATAGCATCGCCCGTTCAATGGCATTGGACAGTTCCCGAATGTTACCCGGCCACGGGTAGTTTTGTAGCGCTTCCATGGCCTGTGGTGAGATATTCACCACGTTGACCCCCTGGCGGGCGTTGTACTCACGGATAAAGAAACCGACCAGCTCAGGAATGTCCTCCTTACGCTTTCGCAATGGCGGCATATCCAAATCGACCACTTTGAGGCGATAGTATAGATCTTCCCGGAAATCACCTTTCGAGATCATTTCCTTCAGATCGCGATTTGAAGCTGCGATCACCTGCACATCCACCTTGATCAGGACAGTGCCACCCACCCGCCTGAAAGAATGGGACTCGATGGCCGTTAGTAATTTCGCCTGAATATCGACCGGCATCGAGGAAATTTCGTTCAAAAACAGCACGCCGCCATCGGCAATTTCCATTAACCCGGGCTTTTTTCTATCCGCGCTGGTAAAAGCCCCGGCTTCATGCCCAAAGAGTTCCGATTCCAGCATTGTATTTTGAATAGCTGCGCAATTGATCGAAATGAATGGCTTATTCGCGCGTGGTCCGCTGGCGTGAATGAATTTTGCGATTACGTCCTTGCCTGTGCCTGTTTCACCTGTGATCAGCACGGAAACCTGTTTTTCTGCGGCTATTACCGACTGGGACACAGTGGTTTTTACTTCTTCGTTGGACCCGATGACGAAATTTACACTCTTTACCTGGTTTGCGCGGTAGTGATCCAACTCCCGGCGCATTGCCACCGTTTCGCACGCCCGCTGCAACGATTTTTCAAGTTGCGGCCAGTTGAGCGGCTTGGTAAGAAAATCCGTGGCGCCGTTTTTCATGGCATCCACAGCTGTTTCAATATCCCCAAAACCGGTGATCACGATGATCGGCGGCCGGGTCGGCATGCTGCTGGTTTCGTACAACAGGTTCAGACCGTATTCACCTTTCAACTGCACATCGAGCAGGACCACGTCGCCAATTCCCATCCTGACTTTTTCACGAGCCTCACCCAGGCTTGCTGCCTGGATCACCTCATAGCCCTTCTTTTCGAGTAATGCGCCCACAAATTCCCGCGCATTGTCTTCATCATCAACAACCAGAACAGACACACTCATTTTGATTCTTCCCTTTCAGCAGGTAATTGTACAGTGAAAACAGTTCCACCAGGAAAGGAATCCACGCGGAGGCTGCCTTTGTGAGCATTAACGATCTGTTTGGTGATCGCCAGCCCCAATCCAGTTCCCATTTTACGAGTGGTTATAAAAGGTTCGAAAATTCTTTCCTTTACATCTTCAGGGATACCTGGACCATTGTCTGAAACACTGATCTCGACTGCGGGGTGCCCATTGATTTCGTTGACCATTACAGCCTTAACTGCCAGGGTATCGCCCGTTTCTGTCATCGCTTCCAACGCATTTGAGATCAGGTTGGTAAATACATTTTCAAGGGAGCGTGGATCACCTATGACCTTCCTTAAATCCTTCTCCACACTTAATATCGGTTTAACGTTTACCCTTGCCATGCGAGGCTGCCAGCGATCGATTATGCGCTTGAGAAATGGCTCAGCTTCAAAGGGTTCAAATTTCAACTCGAGGGGACGTGAAAATGCCAGGAAAGATTCCATTAAGTGATTCAGCCTGGTGCAATCCCCCAACATGCGGTTGATGATGTCCTGGTTGGGATCAGCTTCTTCCAGTGACGCAGAAAGCAGCTGCAATCCGGTGGATATATTGTTGATCGGGTTGCGTACGTCATGGGCAAAAGCAGCAGTGTAATCTCCCAGTACCGCGCGATGCTCCAATTGCTGCGTCACAGCTTTGCTTTGTACGTGTTCACTGATATCCGTGATCAGGATTTCCATCCCGATTACTTTTTCACCTGAAACAACGGGAATCACTTTAACTTCAACCGGGAACGATAGACCATCGCGTCGATTTAACGAAGCCTCCCCGATATTGAAAGTAGCCTTTCCTTTTTGAGCATCCTGGAAAGCAGGCAGCAGCCTATCCGTTCCGATCAGGATATTCTCGTAGGTCTGCCCTTTTACCTCCCACGCAGCGTAACCGAACATGTATTCAGCTGCAAGGTTGATCTCCTTGATCAAAAGCTTGTCATCCACGACAATAACAGCTTCGTTCATGTAATCAAAAGTGAGATTACGTAAGTTTATTGTGCTATTCGATTGGTCGATCTTATGATTTAGATTGTTTACCAGCATTTGCTGCTGAAAAAGAGACAAGAGCAATGCTGACAACAATTCCATTCCGTCCAGGCTCAAATTGATCGGAATGCTACCTTTGCCGGCTGCAACCAACAGACCGAATGCTCCCCCGCCCTGGAACAATGGTGCAGACGCCACATATTCATAACCATTCACTTTACTGCTGCGGTGGAGTTCTGTAAGAATTCGGTTGCCGGACACCCAAATGGAAGGTTTATCCAGGCGGATCAGGTCAGT
>CAYWVP010000007.1:0-15994 GCA_964461605.1 uncultured Anaerolinea sp. | reverse complement strand
GAGCACGAGCCATTTTCCGTTCTGGTCCAGGTAATCGAAGCGCACCCTGGTGTCGATCGGTTCAAGATTCTTGCGGTCCAACTTCAGGTTGCGAATTTCTCCGGAGTATGCCGTCGAAAGGTCCAAACCCGGCAAAATGAATCGTACATTCTTCAGGTTTACATCCTGCTGAGAGTAATAGGATAGTTTAATAAGCCTGCTGTTAATAAACAACACGCTCTGCGATTCTGTATCCACCAGAGCTGTCGGTGTTGCATCAAAGTTTAGAAGGGAAGTAATCTCTTTTAGTCCGGGTTCCTTCCTGCTTTTGATGGCACCTGGAAACTTATTTGTGATTGATCTCATCTACCCTTGGCAGTAGCCTTTCTGAGGTGAGCGGGCAATATTCCCTCGATAGAACGATACTTGGCAACAGTACGGCGTGCAACGCTGTAACCTTTTTCTCCGAGCATATCAACGAGATCAGAATCACTGTATGGTTTTGGTTCCTTCTCGATGATCTCTTTCAAAACACTACGGACATTCAAACTTCGATCAAAAAAGGAAGCCAGGGGAACGATCCTTTTGTTTGGCAGTTGAACCGCCTTGTTTGCCACAGCCCGCGAGATGGTTGACTCATGCACTTCCAACTCTCGTGACAAATGCGCCCTGGTCACCGGTTTCAAGTATTTTTCACCTTTAATTATATATTCCCGCTGTAAACTCACCACGCGCGTGAGCAATCTTTCCATGGTGTGATTCCGTTGTTGCAGGCATTTAACAAAAAGGGACGCTTTTTCAAGGTCTCTTTTTAATTCGGTTTTTGAGTCATCATCGGCCTGGCGGATGGCCTGTTTGAACAACGGATTAACCTGCAATGTACCGCTCAAGGGCATGACGATCTCCACGACCAGTGGATTATCCGGATCCTCATTCAGGTAACTGATCATGACATCAGGCTGGTGGTAGACCTGCGTTGAATTTGAGCCCGGATGGCGGGTATCGCCCCAGTGTGACCTGGCAGGGAATGGGCTCAGGTTTTCAGCAATGAACTTGACAGTGGCAATGATCTGTTTCACCGGCACACCGTAGCGATGCGCCAGCTCTGCGTATTGGTGGTGGCTGAGGTTATTCATGCCATCTTTGATCAGTTCTTCTGCCAGCACGGGAACATCCCCTGTCTCCTGCAGCGCTTGCAATTGAATCAGCAATGCTTCAGTCGTTGAACAGGAACCTACTCCAATTGGATCTGCCATCTGGATCATGTGCTGCACTTTTTGCACCAAGGAGAGCGGAAAGTGAGTATATCGTGATACTTCCATGAGCGAAGTGGTAAGCAGCCCATCTTCGTCCAGGTGGGTTAACAAGAAAGCCGCTAATCCGCGTTCCTCAGGCTTCAGATCAGGTCCTATCTGACGCAGCACATAAGTCGGTAATTCTTCGGCAGCAGGAGCATATGGTTCATCTTCGATCTCGGTATCGAGGTAATCCTTGCGGGGGATGAACTCTTCACGCGGCGATAAAAACACCACGGGTTCTTCAGATTGCGGGTTGTTGGGAATGCTGCACACCGGACACTTTCCCGGTTCAGTCAGAATGCGGTGGCAGGTTGGACACCGTCTTTCTTCGATCAACTCCAGTGCAGGGTTTCCTGCCAGTTCAGAATCGATCTGTTGTCGCAATTCATCCGCTGTCAATTCCAACAATGCCATTGTTTGAGCAAGATGCGCTGTCGTAAGTGGTTTTTGGGTTTGATGCGGTATCTGTATCATTTGCAGCCCCTATCCTGGGTTGAGTATAGCTGATTAACATATTTAGTGCAAGTTTTATGCCAGCGTTTTTCGCAATGATAAAATATCAAGAGGAGTAATATGGCAGATCTGATCATTGTTGGCGGCGGATTGGCTGGTTGTGAAGCAGCCTGGCAGGCAGCCAAACGCGGATTACGGGTGACGCTGTACGAAATGCGCCCACATACACAAACCCCAGCCCATCTAACAAACTTTTTGGCGGAAATTGTCTGTTCCAATTCATTTGGTACAAACCAGCGCAACCGCCCGGCCGGATTACTCAAGAGCGAACTGAGATCATTGAACTCGTTCATCATGCGCTGTGCCGATGATAGCTCGCTTCCAGCCGGCAGAGCTTTGGCAGTGGACCGTGAAATCTTTGCACGCACCGTCACAGAACGGCTGGGCAACACCCCCGGTATAGAAATCATCCGCCAGGAAATCACTTCCATCCCGGAAAGTCCCTGCATCATCGCAAGCGGACCACTTACCTCACCCGCACTATCGACCAGTATTTCAACTTTGCTTGGCAATCAATTCCTTTACTTTTACGATGCTGTCTCACCGATCGTAGAGGCAGGAAGCATTGACATGAGTAAAGCCTTTTGGGGCTCCCGTTATGGCAACAAAGACGAAACGGAAGGAGATTACCTGAATTGCCCGCTTGATGACCAGCAATACACACAATTCATAGGTGCACTGGTTAGCGCCGAAAAAGTGGAACTCAAAGCTTTTGAGAGACAGGAATCAGACAATCTCAACCCCCAAACAACCAAATACTTCGAAGCCTGTTTACCCATAGAAGTGCTGGCTGCCCGTGAGATGCAAGCCCTTAGTTATGGTCCGCTGCGTCCTGTCGGGATCACCGATACCCATACTGGCAGGCAGCCGTTTGCTGTACTCCAATTGAGGCAGGATAACATGGCCAAAACGCTGTTTAACCTGGTGGGTTTTCAAACCAACCTGAAGCATTCTGAACAGGATCGAGTTTTCCGTTTGATTCCCGGACTTGAACAGGCAGTTTTCGTGAGGTATGGTCAAATGCACCGCAATACTTACATAAACGCTCCGCAATGCCTGCACCAAACCGGGCAATCTCGTCAACGCGTTGATCTCTTCTTCGCAGGACAGATCATGGGAAGCGAAGGATACGCCGGCAATATCGCTTCAGGTCTGGTGGCTGGTATAAATATGAGCCGATATCTCAAACAACAGGATTTCTTGATCTTTCCCCGCGAAACGATGGTCGGGGCTTTGATGCATTACCTCGTTTATGCTGACCCGCAGAACTTCCAACCAATGAAAGCAAATTTTGGCCTGCTTCCGGTTTTGGATAATCCAGTGCGCAGCAAGAGAGAACGGGGGTTCGCATTTTCCAGGCGGGCGGTCAGAACCTTAACAGATTTCATCTCAGAGACAGGAATTCTTCAGAATGTTCAATAGATTAAAGCATGGTAAATGGCTTCTTCTTGCCTCAGTTGCAGTATTGATCCTGGTGATTGTGTTGGCTTTTACCAACCTGGATCGCAAAGACCCCCAACCTGAACGCTTCGATGCAGAAAAAGCCTACGCCCATGTTCTCGCGCAGATGGCTTTCGGTCCGCGAACTCCGGGCTCCGAAGCACACGACGCAGTCATTAACTACATAAAAGATGAACTGGTGAATCAAGGCTGGGAAGTGGAAATTCAACTCTCTGAACGATTGGGTCACCCGATCAAGAACATCATCGCCAGGCGCGGTGAAGGTGCGGATTGGGTGATCCTGGGTGCGCATTATGACAGCCGTTTACTTGCAGATAATGATCCGGATCCATTGAACAAGGCACAACCGGTTCCCGGCGCGAACGATGGAGCATCAGGAGTAGCTGTTTTGCTAGAACTTGCCCGTGTGATTCCGCAAGACATTGATGAGGAAATCTGGCTGGTCTTCTTCGACCTCGAAGATCAGGGGCGCATAGACGGCTGGGATTGGATCCTCGGCTCCCAGGCGTTTGCTGAGTCACTACAAGGTGAACCGGATTCAGTCATCATCATCGACATGATCGGCGATGCTGATCTGAACATTTACCGCGAAAAGAATTCGTACTCTCAACTGGTTGATGAGATCTGGCAAACGGCTGCCAGCCTTGGATACGCAGAATACTTCATTGACTCAGAAAAATTCAGCATGCTGGATGATCACACACCCTTTTTGTCGAAGGGATTGAAAGCCATTGATATTATCGATTTTGATTATCCCTACTGGCACACACTTGAGGATACGGCTGACAAAGTATCGCCGGTAAGTTTGGGCGTCGTAGGTGAAGTGCTGCTGACGTGGTTAGGCCAATAGTCAGTTTGTCATTTCACTTTTTCTGGCGTACACTTAGCGTGAAAACAAATCTCTATTTGAGGTGATCCTTCAGATATGATCGAAACGAATGCCTTTTTACCCCCGGCTCAACGAATTTCTTCTTTTGAACCATACTTTTTCGCTGCGCTCGGCAAGAAAATTAGCAAATTAAAACAGAGCGGGATGGATGTGATTCGCATTGATATGGGGTCACCCGACCTGCCACCGGCTGATTTCATAATAGAAGAATTGGTGAATCAAAGCCGCCGTTCAGATACGCATGGCTATTCTCCCACGGGTGGCACACAAGCCTTCAAGCAGGCGATTGCTGATTACTATCTGGATCGCTTTGAGGTAAATCTTGACCCAGCCAATGAGGTGATCGGATTGATAGGCTCCAAGGAAGGTCTGTTCAACCTGAGCCAGGTGATCCTCAATCCAGGTGATGTCGCTCTCGTGCCGGATCCCGGTTATCCGGTATACAGTGCCAGCGGCATAATCGCCGGTGGAACAGTGGTCCACTTCCCGTTGCTTGCCGAAAATGGTTTTCTCCCGGATCTGGAGGCAATTCCATCCGAAATCCTCGAAAAAACCAAAATTCTGTGGCTGAATTACCCCAATAATCCCACCGGGGCGGTCGCCAATATGAATTTTTTCGAGGAAGTTGTCCTTTTCGCCCGCAAACATCACATCCTCATCGCTCATG
Source organism: uncultured Anaerolinea sp. (assembly GCA_964461605.1). Lineage (GTDB taxonomy): Bacteria > Chloroflexota > Anaerolineae > Anaerolineales > Anaerolineaceae > UBA6107. The sequence goes on along the minus strand of CAYWVP010000007.1, from coordinate 11,187 downwards.
ACGCCCCTTATGTGGATATCTGTTTTGATGGCTACGATGCACCCAGCCTGATGCAGGTTCCCGGTGCCAGGGATGTTGCCATCGAGTTCAATTCACTGTCGAAGACATACAACATGGCAGGTTGGCGACTGGGTATGGCAGTGGGAAATCCGGATATCATCAACTACTTATTCACCTACAAGAGCCAGATGGATACCTCAACCTTCGGACCGATCTTCTCGGCCGGTGTAAAAGCGCTCACAGGTGACCAGGATTGGCTCGAGGAACGCAACCAGGTGTACAAAGAACGGCGTGATCTTGTGGTGGATGGTTTGCGCAGCGCCGGATTTACACTGGAGATCCCCAAGGCAGCCATATACGTGTGGGCTCACCTTCCAGCCGGCCAGACGGATTCCATTGCATTCTGCTCACGCCTGCTGGACGAGACCGGTGTGAGCACAACCCCCGGAATTGTGTATGGTAAACATGGCGAAGGATACCTTCGTGTTTCCCTTGGCACAGCCACCAACCGGATCAAGGAAGCCATGTCCCGTCTCGTAGATTGGAAGCGGTAGGCATGCCTCACAAGACAATACCCACCACCCCGCCCGCAGAACGGGCATTCCTGGTTGGTGTGGAATTCCGCAGTGAAAAGCCGCTCATCTCGCTTGAGGATTCACTCAGTGAATTGGCGCTGCTGGCGCAGACCGTGAACCTTGAGATTGTTGGAGAAGCAACGCAGAAACTGGATGTGCCCAATGCCAGCACGTTGATTGGCAAGGGGAAAATGGAAGAGATTGCCCTGCTCGCAGAAGAAAGCATGGCAGACATTATCATCTTCGATACCGAGCTATCCCCACGGCACCAGCGCGAACTGGAAGAATTTTTTGGCGCGAAACTCCGTGTGATTGACCGTACGGCATTGATCCTCGACATTTTCGCCCAACACGCACATACCAGCGAAGGGATCCTGCAAGTCTCATTGGCGCAGTATGAATATCGTCTGCCACGGCTCACCCGTGCATGGACCCACCTTGCCCGGCAAGCCGGTGGTGGTGGTGGACGGGCAGGTTCTGTCGGTGGTGTCGGTCTGCGCGGACCTGGTGAGACGCAGCTGGAAGTTGACCGGCGGGAAATCCGTAAACGTATTTCGGTTATGAAAAAGGAACTTGAAAAAGTTCGCGCACACCGGCAGCGCTACCGCTCACAACGTAAAAGATCCCGCATTCCCCTGATCAGCCTCGTGGGTTACACCAATGCCGGAAAATCGACATTATTGAACCAGCTAACCCGGTCAGAGGTACTTGTCGCAGATCAGTTATTTGCTACGCTCGATCCCACCACACGCCGCGTGGAACTTCCCGGTGGACACCAGGGTCTGTTGACGGACACTGTTGGCTTTATCCAGAAGCTCCCAACCCAATTGATCGCTGCTTTCCAGGCGACATTGGAGGAAATCAGTGAAGCAGACCTGCTGATCCACGTTGTCGACATTACCCACCCCAATGCCATCGAACAGGCGAAATCAGTCAGTGATACGCTCAAGCAGATCCAGGCAGATCACATTCCGGTCATTACAGCACTGAACAAAATAGACCGGTTTCCACAGCCTGAGTTGACAAAAGATGATCTGGATGGATTTCCTCGCGCTGTAGGTATTTCCGCTCTGAAGGGAATCGGATTACAGGAATTATTGCTGGCTATTGAGGAAGAGTTGTTCGAAAACTTTACTCCGGTTACAGTTCAGATTCCCTATACTGAAGGGCAGTTGATCTCCTTATTTCATGAACAGGGGCAGGTCACGCTGATCGAACACAATCGCAAGGGGGTCTACATTCAGGGTCTCATTCCCGGCAGGCTTCTGGCGCGCTATGCCCCTTACCAGAACATCCCGCCGGATGAACCGGATGATACGGTAGGATTTGAATCAGAGATTTAAAACAAAAACGGGCGCTGCCCGTTTTTGTTTTATGGATTACTTTTTCTTTGCTTCTTTTTCAATGTGCAGGACTTCCCTGCCCTGGTAATGCCCGCAATTTGGGCAGACCGTGTGAGGAAGGCGCATTTCTCCGCAATTACTGCACTGAACCAGGTTCGCGGTCTCGAGTGCATCTTGAGCGCGGCGGCGGTCTCTTCGACCTTTTGAAAGTTTTCTCTTTGGAAGCGGAACCATTTCTATACTCCTGTCAAAAAATTCCTACCCGTCGTCATTTGACAGGCGGACAGATTATACATGAAAGACGAATTATGGTCAACGGTTAAAATACCACATTCAAATCATTTTACTACAGGGCAATATTTTTGACCGGTACGCCGTTTTGTTGTAAAATCTTTATATGGAAATCAGTATTGCCGTCGCGAAAACCAACAAATACGCCGTATCAGAAAGCGGTGACACGCTCGAGATCACTGAACGCCCTAATGGCGGTGTCTCTGTTGTCCTGGCAGATGGACAAACTTCCGGCCGGGGCGCCAAAGCGGTCTCCTCAATGGTCGTTCGGAAAGTCATCGGTCTGCTCGCGGAAGGTGTGCGGGATGGAGCAGCCGCCAGGGCAGCCTCTGATTACCTGTTCAGCGAACGATCCGGTAAAGTCACCGCGTGTTTGAACATCCTTTCTGTGGATCTCCAAACCCAGACGATCGTCATCACCCGCAACAACCCGACCCCTGTCTTTGTTGCACGTGGTGAACAGGTGGAATGTATCACCAACGAAAGCGTTTCGATCGGCACAAACCGCAATATCCGTCCATCGATCACAGAATTTCCCCTCGAAAGCGGCATCACCATCGTCATGTACACAGATGGCATAAAGTACGCGGGCGAACGCTCCGGACAGCCGCTGGATATCTGTATTCTGCTCGAATCCATGCTGGAATATGAAGATCCTGCTGCCCAGGAAATTGCCGATAAGATCCTCGCCCAGGCGATCCGCGTTGACAACAATCGTCCCAATGATGACATGAGTGTGGTCGTGCTGCGTTCCTCTCCTGTGGAATCTGACCAGATAAGGCGTATGACGGTCAGGTTGCCTATCGGCACCGGATACGTAAGTTAGGAACACAATCAAACGAGGCCAGCCCTCGTTTGTCTTTTTCTTACAGATATGTTAAAAAGTGATCCCCTAATTGGTGTTGTAGGTGTCTGTGCGTCCGGAAAATCGACGCTGATCAAAGGACTAACCGCGCAAGGTTACCGCTGCCGGCACATCGCCCAGGAACACTCTTACGTACAGGATATGTGGCAGCGCCTTACAAATCCGGATATTCTTATCTTCCTTAAGATCTCATACGAGAAGACACTTGAAAGGAAGAAACTGAACTGGACCCGTATTGAATATGAGACCCAATTGAAAAGATTGCAGCATGCTTTTCAGCACGCTGACATCATCATCGATACGGAATCACTTGATCCCCGGCAATTAATGGAACGGGTTACTTCAGAGATCAATAATTTGATCAACGACCAGGCTTCCTGAACCCCGTTGTCTGTGCCAGTTTGAGGTATAATCGCTAGGTTCCAGCCCGTACAGGCCGGATTTTCGATTGCATTGGAGGTTAAACATCATATGGATCGTCGCTATGTGAACCTGATCTTGATCCTCGTCCTTATCGCCGGAATTATTTGGGTGGATTTACCCCGTAAAGAAGGCGCAGAAGGATTGAAAATCGGTAGTTTTGAACGCACTCTCAATCCAGTCCTTGGTCTCGATCTGCGGGGCGGTATGCAGGTGCTGCTGAGTCCGCAGGAAGGTATCGCCGCAACCCGAACCGATCTCGATGACACCGCCCAGATCCTGGAAAACCGTGCCAATGGTTTAGGCGTCAGCGAAGTTATCTTCCAGGTGGCAGGCGACAAGTACATCCTGGGTGAATTCCCAGGCCTGACCAACACCGAGGACGTGATCGCTGCTGTCAAGCAAACCGGTTTACTCGAGTTTGTCGACACCGGCAGCACGGCGCTTAACCCCGGTACAGAAGTACAAACTGATTACGCAGGTACGCTAGCCTCCAGTGAGTCCACCGAAACCGGGACGGATTCAACGGTTTGGCACACAGTCATGACCGGTGTGGACATCAAAAACGTTTCTGTGTCAGCCGACCAATCGGTGGGAGGGTTCCTGGTGAATTTCGAGCTCACTCCCAACGGAACGCAAATCTTCGCTGACCACACCCAGGATAATGTAGGCAACTTTTTGACAATCGTCCTGGATAAAAAAGTGATCTCCAGCCCCCGCATCAGCAACTACATCAACGATGGCCAGGGTCAGATATCAGGTAATTTCAATTCAGAATCGGCCAACAGCCTGGCTGTCACGCTGCGTTACGGTCGTCTCGCGGTACCGGTTGAAGTGGTTGAAAGCCGCATCATCGGTCCAACGCTTGGTGCCGATTCCCTCAACAAGAGTTTGCTCGCTGGCGCTATCGGCTTTTCCATTGTTGTATTATTCATGCTCCTGTATTATCGCCTGCCGGGGGCTGTTGCAGTGGTTGCTGTGGCCTTATACGCTGGTTTGACCTTTGCCTTGTTCAAACTGATCCCGGTCACACTGACCCTGCCGAGCATCGCAGGTTTTCTGCTTTCCACAGGTAGCGCACTGGACGCCAACATTCTAATTTTTGAACGTTTGAAAGAAGAGTTGCGTAACGGTCGCACGATCAAGCAAGCGCTTGACCTGGGCTGGAAGCGCGCCTGGCCTTCCATCCGCGATTCAAACATTGCCACGATCATCACCAGTATCATTCTGTTCTGGTTTGGTTCCACATTCGGTGCAACCCTGGTTAAAGGTTTCGCGCTTACCCTCGCCCTTGGTGTGCTCGTATCCTTATTCACCGCCGTTTTTGTCACCCGCTCCCTTTTGGCCGTCGTTCTAGATACTGTCAAAGCCGATCGCATGCAAAAATGGTTTGGGCTGTAGGAGGAATTTATAATGAATATTCTGGGTAAAAGATACTTTTTCTTCGCATTATCGGCGCTCATCATCATTCCTGGTTTAATCATGCTGGCTGTGAATGGTATGCCGCTTTCCATCGATTTCAAAGGTGGCACGTTGCTCGAAGTCCAATTCGAGAACAGCCAATTACCCTCAACAGAGGCCGTTAAAAAGATCTACGATCAGAATGGAATCACCGATGTACAGGTTCAAACCACCGGTGAAGGCACCCTGGTTCTGCGTTCAAGCGCACTACCAGAGGAAACCCGCCGCGCGGTTCTTGAAAGCCTCGAAGCTGAAGTCGGCAGTTCAACGATCATCCTCAAATCAGACACGGTCGGTCCATCCATTGGAGAAGGCGTCACCACGCGCGCCATCCAGGCTGTGGCTTTGGCGGCGCTGGCTGTTGTGATCTACATTACTTTTGCCTTTCGCGGTGTTCCACACGCTTTCCGTTACGGTATTTGCGCCATCATCGCGATGATCCATGATGTGTTGATCGTGCTGGCGCTGACCGGTTACGGTGCGAAACTCTTCGGCTGGGACGTGGACTCACTTTACCTGACCGCCCTGCTCACGGTGATCGGCTTTTCAGTACAGGATAAGATCGTCGTTTTCGACCGCATCCGTGAAAACAGCCGCATTCACCGCAAGCTTGATTTTGAAAAACTTGCCAATCACTCCATCATCCAGACCCTGCAACGCTCGATCAACACTCAGTTGATGACCGTTGAATTCCTTTTGCTCGCCCTGGCACTTTTTGGTGGCGTAACATTGCGTGAATTTGCCGTCATTCTGTTGGTTGGTTTGCTCAGCGGTACTTATTCCTCCATTTTCATTGCAGCACCGCTGCTGGTTGTGTGGGAGAATAAGGAATGGAAAACCTGGTTCCAAAAGAAACCAGTCACTGCAGCCTAGTTGCTCAAAAAGTTCTGGAACATCTTCCAGAACTTTTTTTATATAATTTAGTTGTCAGATCAAGACAAATTATGACCTGGAGATAAACTATGCGCAAAGAGGTAATATTAATTACTGGGGCAAATGGGGAGATCGGTCACGGCTTGATCACCCATCTTGGGAAAAACCGGTCAGCCAATATTATTGCTGTTGACGTTCAACCGCTTGATGAATCCTTAATGCCGTATTGTGAAAGGTTCATCCAGGGGGATATCCTCGACAATATGCTGCTCGGACGTCTGGTCGCGGAATTTGACATCCTCACCATTTTTCACCTCGCGTCAATTCTTTCAACTAAAGCTGAATACAACCCTGAAGCAGCCCATCGCGTCAATGTGGAAGGGACATTAAACCTGCTCAGACTGGCAGTTGAACAATCCTCCTGGCAGGGACGACCGGTCAAGTTTATCTACCCGAGTTCAATTGCTGCGTACGGATTACCCAGCCTGGCGAAAAAGAATGAGTCCGGCAAGATCAAGGAATGGGAATGGTGCATTCCCATCACCATGTACGGTTGTAATAAGCTTTATTGCGAACAGCTCGGCCGGTACTACAGCTACAATTATCGCCAACTGGCTGCGGACCAGGTAAAGAATACGGTTGATTTCCGCTGCCTGCGCTTCCCCGGTTTGATCTCCTCTGTCACCATCCCCACTGGCGGCACGAGTGATTACGGACCTGAAATGCTGCACCACGCTGCCCAGGGAATCCCCTACAATTGTTTTGTGAGACAAGACACCCAACTACCTTTTATGGTCATGCCTGATGCAATTAAATCCCTGCTGATGCTGGAAAGTGCGAAAAAAGAAGATCTCAAACACCTCGTTTACAACGTAACCAGTTTCAGCCCGTCAGCCCGGGGATTCTACGACCATGTATTGAAGGCTTTTCCTGATGCCGTCGTGACCTTTGAGCCGCATCTTGCCAGGCAAAAGATCGTGGATTCCTGGCCGGCAGATGTGGATGACAGCGCTGCCAGCTGCGACTGGGGATGGAAACCGGATTACGATGAGCAACGCGCCTTTGAAGAGTACCTGATTCCCACCATCAAGGCACGCTACGCGAAGTAATCAAAAAGCGAACGAGCTCAATCAAAACCGAAGAGAAAAGTGATGTCATTAACATTGGTGCCTGTTGGTCCGATCACCAGCAGGTCACCAATTTTGTTAAAGAAAGTGTGTGCATCATTATTATTCAGGTATTCAACCGGATCGATTCCCGCCAATCTCGCCCTCTCCAGCGTTGAACCATCCACAACTGCGCCGGCAGCGTTTGTGGGTCCATCTTCCCCGTCAGTTGCCAATGTGATCAGCAACCTGCCTTCTACCGCATCCATGCCTTGCACAGCCGCCAGGGCTACCTCCTGGTTTCTTCCTCCCCGTCCATTACCTCGCACCGTCACGGTGGTTTCGCCGCCAAAAACCAGCATCCATGGTTTTTGTACGATCTCATTCTCCCGCGCAACCCTTGCCAGGTAAGCTCCGGCGTCCCTGGCTTCACCAATTAAGCGATCCGTCACGATTTCAGCATGAAACCCGAAGTCTTGCGCTTTTATTACAGCCGCACGGCATGAATCGATGTTGCTGCCAATGATCACATTGCGGGCGGAGGACGCCAACGCATCTCCCGGTTTGACCGTTTCAGGGATCTCGGCCGATGCACCCTGCAGTAGATGTTGGAAGATCGCTTCTGGTATCAGCCCGAATCTTTTTGCACGATTGATGATCTCAAGAGCTTCTGCGAATATTGTTTCATCCGGATACGCCGGTCCGGATGCGATCACATCCAACGGATTTCCGACCACATCTGAAAGGACGAGTGCAATCACCCGCGCTGGAGCAGCCATGCGCAATAAACCGCCCCCCTTGATCCGGTCCAGGTGCTTGCGCACCGTATTCAACTCCGTGATCGTTACACCCGCCCGCAATAGCACTCCGGTCATTTGCTGCATGTCCGCGAGGCTGACGCCATCAACCGGTAACGTCGCCAGGGCTGACCCTCCACCTGAAAGCAACACCAGAACGATATCCTGCTCATTCAAACCCTCCAGTACAGTTTGAATGGCACGTCCCGCTGCCAGGCTGCCCTCTCCCGGTACAGGATGGTCTCCCTTTACGTACTGGATCCCCTTAACTGACTGACCTGTCCCTTCGATGTGTTTGGTCACGCATACACCGCGCTGCACCAGGTCACCCAGGCAAATTGACGCCCCTCGCAGCATTGCCGGCGCGGCCTTACCGAGCGCGATCGTAACGAGCCGCGTATTGGAAGTGATTGGATATTCCTCACCACCTGCCAGCAGGCTATCTCTTTGCCTGCCGAGGTTTCGCTGAACCGCCTTAACCGGATCGGCCGCCATTATGGCAGATTCAAGTATTGCAGCTACCGCCCTTCTTGAAGGAATGTTACTGTTGACCATGTTAAGGGCTTTACTGATGTCCATTTTCGCAATTATCCATTCGTGATTAAAAGTCAGATATTTGAGGACTTTTGTTTTAACAAAAGTGAGTAAAATGAAGGTTGTATTTTTCTAATTCTATAAATGTTTGCCAACAAACGCAATACAAGATAAAAATTCAGGAGGAATTTGCAGTGGATAAAGTTGTCATCAATAAGATGTTGAGGCCAAAATCGGTCGCAGTTGTGGGCGCTTCAGCGACCCCGGGTAAGATCGGGTACACCGTAGTAAAGAACCTGATCAAAGACGGATATAAAGGCGCAATATACCCGATCAACCAGAAGGAAAAGGAAATCCTCGGCGTAAAGTGCTATCCCTCTCTCCAGGATGTACCGGGTGAGATCGATTCAGCCATCATGTGCGTACCAGCCAGCGTGATGAAAGACCTCACCATCGAATGCGGTAAGAAAGGTGTCAAGGGTTTGATCGTGATCACTTCCGGCTTCAGCGAAGTCGGCCGCAAAGACCTTGAGGATGAGATCGTCAGCATCGCGCACAGTTACGGTATGCGCGTTTTGGGTCCGAACATTGTGGGCAGCCTGTCCAATTCTGATCAATTCAACGGTTCCTTCGCCCCCTGCCTTCCGCTGCCCGGAAAAGCATCCCTCATCACCCAGTCCGGCGCATTGTTGATTGCCCTTGATATGGCCACCTACACACGCCGCGTTGGTTTTGACAAACTGATCTCCATCGGAAACATGGCAGATGTAGATTTCGCCGATCTGATCGACTGGTTCAATGATGATGACCAGACCAGCTGCGTTTCCCTCTATATTGAAGGGCTGCGCGACGGACGCAAATTCATCGATTCCGCCCGCAACTCTAAAAAACCCATCATCGCCCTGAAATCCGGCGTCTCCGCGCACGGAGCTGCAGCAGCTGCATCACACACCGGGTCACTTGCCGGCGCTGCCAAGATCTATGGGTCCGCCTTTGCGCAGGCTGGTGTCATCCAGGCTTCTGACCTGGACAACCTGTTCGACCGCACGCTAGCGCTGTCCTCCCAGCCCCCCATGAAGGGCGACCACATGTTGATCCTCACCAATGGTGGTGGTGTTGGCGTGCTGGCGACCGATGCGGCTGAAAAGTTTGGCGTTCCCCTGCAATTCGCCCCTCCCGAAGTTCAGACAGAAATGAAGAAACACATGCCTGAATTCGGTTCCGCCAAGAATCCGGTTGACATGACCGGAATGGCTGGAAACGAGTGGTATTACGAGACAGTCAAGTTCGCCCTCACCAATGATTGGGTGGACAGCGTTGTCGTGCTCTATTGCGAGACCGCCATCACCAACCCACCCGAGATCGCTGAAAGCATCAAGCGCGCTGTGGATGAGAGCGGTGTGAAGGATAAACCGGTCACAGTTTCCTTCGTCGGCGGCGAAAAATCCGAGGCGGCGATGGGCTGGCTGGTTGAGCACGGCCTTCCGGCTTACTTTGCTCCGGACGTGGCTGTAAACGCGATGGCTGCCCTGCGTGAATACGCCAGACTGCAGGACAATAAGAAATCCGGCAGCGAAAAAGTGGACGAAAAAGCGCTGAAGGCTTCCCTTGAGATCATCGAAAGCGCCCGCAAAGACGGCCGCACATCATTGACAGAGATCGAAGCCAAGAAAGTATTTGAAGCATACGGCATGCTCACCACCAAGATCGGCCTGGCTAAGTCCGAAGAAGAAGCCGTAAAACTGGCTACCCAGATCGGCTACCCGATCGTGATGAAGATCGTCTCCCCGGATATTCTGCACAAGTCAGACGCGGGTGGAGTGAAGGTCAACATCAAGGACGAAGCCGCGGTTCGCGAAGCTTACAACACTATCTTGAAGAACGCGAAAAACTATAAAGCTGATGCTGATATCCACGGTGTTGCAGTTCAGGAAATGGCTCCCTGGGGCACCGAGGTCATCCTGGGCTCGGTTAATGATCCCACCTTTGGCCCGACGGTCATGTTCGGTTTAGGCGGTATCTTCGTGGAAGTGCTGAAAGACGTCACCTTCCGCGTGACACCGGTTTCCAGGCCCGAAGCTGAGGAAATGATCAACGAGATCCGCAGCGCCGCCATCCTGGCCGGTGTACGTGGTGAAGCACCGCGGGACCGCAAAGCGATGGCTGACACGGTGGTCAAGTACTCCAGAATGATCCTTGACCTCAAGGACGAGATCGCAGAATCAGACGCCAATCCTGTCCTGCTGTACAGCGAAGGTGAAGGCCTGCGCGTGGCGGATGCCCGCATCATTTTGAAGAAAAAGTAAATAATGAATTGAAGAAAGAGCTTCCGTGAAAAACCGGAAGCTCTTTTTTGTTACTATAAACGACGGGCAGCCCCCACCCAGGGGGTGCCCAGGCGGTGCTTTTCCGGCACGGTTACCTTGCTCAGTTTTTGCGCGATCAATGCGGAATTAACCGCCACTGTACCCCAATCATCTTCACTCAGCGCACGGCGCAGTTTGGCCGCGCTGCTGCCCGCCCACTCCCATTCCAACCGGAAGCGATCCGCCTTCACCCAGTAGCCGCGTTTTTCCCATGCGGTGACTGAACCGTCAATATTGCGGGAGATCTCCTCCAGGGCCAGCACCACGTATGCGGTAAGATCTTTGGTCAGGGTATCCGGTTCGGTCTGTTTCATCAACTCGCGCAACGCGAGTACGATCGTCTTGGAAAGCCGGGTGCGGTCCTTGCCAGCGCTTTCCGGTGAGTAAATGGTTCCCAATGCTTTCTCCTGTGTTCAAGGTGGCATTCCACCAGTTTTGTGCAGTCGATTATAGCCGATTATTGACGCTGTTCCACCTTGCGCTTATAATTCCAGCGCACCAGGGGAAATGCTGGAATTGGCAGACAGGCATGACTTAGGATCATGTGCCGCAAGGC
>CAYWVP010000006.1:13900-23928 GCA_964461605.1 uncultured Anaerolinea sp. | reverse complement strand
CCATCGACAGCTACTACGGTGAAGCTGCTGCCGTCATCAACTACCCGATCTCCAACACTTCATGGGCAGCTCCTCAGCCGACCGATGAAGATTACAAGGTCGCGTTCTCAACTGATGTCGCTGGCGAGCCCATCTACACCGCTGAGATGACCCCGGAAGAGAAATACGCCGCTGCCGAAGCAGCTGCCCTTGGCTTCTTCGAAGCCGCCGGCTACACTGTGGCTGATGGCAAGGTAACCGCTGCCCCGACAGGCGCGAAGCTGGATTACGAAGTAATCGTCCCTGGTGGCGGTACTGGTGACCATCCTGCGTTCGCCATCCTGACCGGTGCCAAGGAATCCCTCGCCAACATCGGTATCGAACTTAAGATCAACGATCCTGCTGATTCCAACATCCTCTGGGATGCCCTGGATGCCGGTACGCAGGAAATGTGGACCGCTGCCTGGGGTGCCACGATCGACCCCGACATGTACCAGGTCTATCACAGCTCCGGAATTGTTGGTCTTGGTGGATCAGATTCCAACCACTACCACATTGCCGATCCTGCGCTTGATCAGTTGATTCTGGATGCCCGCGCGAGCGCCGACCAGAACTACCGCAAAGCCATCTACAAACAGGCTCTCGATATCGTTATTGACTGGGCTGTTGAGATCCCCACCTATCAACGCCAGAACTGCACAGTCTTTAGCACTGAGCGTGTCAACATTGATACCGTTACCCCCGATATCACCACCTTCTGGAACTGGTTCAATGACATTGAACTGCTTGAGATGCGCTAGTCGTAATCAGCGTGTTTCGTAATGGTTTGAGCAACGAATCTTGTGAGCCCACCTTTGGGTGGGCTCACATCTACGTGAGTTATTGTAAGTACGAAAATTTATCGTTGTGTTCACTAAACACACAAAAGGATCGCCATGCGTAATTTTATTCTGAGGAGATTATTCCTAGGCATCTTCATCACGTTTTTCGGTGCAATGGTAGTATATGCGGTCATTCGCAATCTACCTGCCTCGTACGTTGAAACGGTCGCCAGACAGCGGGCGAGCAATCCCTTAAGCACAAAGACCTATCAGGAATGGCTGGACCAGTTGAATTCCATCTACAAGCTGGATGTCGGAATTATTCCAGGGTTTGTTGGCTGGCTGGGTAACGCTGTTAAGGGAGATTTTGGAGATTCCTGGCACTGGGGGATCCCTGTCACACAAAAATTTGGGGAAGTGATCTGGTATTCGTTGATCATCAATACGATCACATTCCTGGTGGAGATATTGATATCCATTCCACTGGGTATACTGGCGGCGAGAAAACAATACAGCAAAACCGATTATGCCATTACGGTGTTTGCACTCGCGGGTATTTCGCTGCCAACATTTTTTCTCGCGACCATCTTAAAGTACATCTTCTCGATCAAACTAGGCTGGTTTGACCTTTATGGGTTGACCGGCAGGTTCTTCAATTCAATGACCCCTTTCCAACAGGTCATGGACATTGGTTACCACATGGTTTTACCGATCGTAACGCTTATGATGCTCTCCATTGGCGGATTGATGCGTTACACCCGTACTAATATGCTAGAAGTTCTCAGCTCCGACTATATCCGGACTGCGCGTGCCAAAGGACTTTCAGAAAAAGTCGTCATCAATAAGCATGCCTTCCGTAATACCTTGATTCCGCTGGTTTCTTACATGAGTTACCTGATTCCTTCCATGTTCGGTGGCTCATTGATCACCGAAACTCTCTTTCAGATACCCGGCATCGGTTACGTTTCCTTCGAAGCGATCACGCGTGGCGATATTCCCTTCGCCATGTTCTATACAACTTTCCTCATTCTGCTCACGCAGGTCAGTTTGATCATAGCGGACATTATGTACGCCGTGGTCGACCCGCGCGTTCGGGCAAATTAAGGGAGGTGAACAATGAGCGACATAAATAACACCCCCATTAATCCAGAGCAGGTTCCAGTGGAAAATATTGAAGCCAACGAGGAAATGCATCTCGATGATGCCCGGCGAATTAAGGTTCTTTCTCCAGGCATGTTGGTTTTCAAGCGCTTCATCCGCAACAGGCTGGCAGTTATCGGCCTGGCAATTCTCGTTGTCATGTTTCTCTTCTCCTTCCTTGGCCCATTCCTCTCACCTTACTCGCAGACCCAGGTGTTTAAAGGCGTAGGAACAATGGTCAAGGATTACGCAGGAGCGATCTACAACGAAGAATTACGTTACACCGTCGTGGAAGGCAAAAGCTTTGGCTCTGCTGATCGTGCCCAGTTCCTGCTGGCGCTGGGCAAAAAAGCAGAAACTTTTACTTCTGCTGGTAAGAGTTTCTCTTATGTGGAAGAAGCAGAAAATACGTACCGTTTATTGCAGCTTAACGAAGTTGCCGAAGTATTGTTGGGTAAGATCCAGCCAAAAAACGGATTCACAATTACTGATGCGTTCACCGCTGCTTATGAAAAAGCTGCAGAAGCAAAATTGGCCACATTCGATTTCGAGGGTATCACATATCACATTACAACCGAACGAAAATCTTCCAAAATTTCCAAAGACCAGGATGTTGCCCTTGCGATGCTCAACGTGTATGATCCTTATACGCCTGCGTTCGCCAGCCTGGTCGACTCTTATGATTTTAAACTGATGAGCACCCGGGCAATAAACGAAAAAAAGACCAGCTTTACGGTAAATGATCAAAAATTCACCATTCGGGCAGAAGAAGGTTTAACTGCCATACTGGACGCTGCAGGAACTGAAATTGCAGAAGTGTCGAACATTATCGTCAACCCTCTCGACCAATCGATCTTCCTTAGCGTTGATTTGAAAGGCGCGATCCGCGAGGCAATCAATGAAAAAGTGCCTGAATTTTCTTATACTGAAGAGAACGGTGAGGTTGTCGATTACTCAATCGTCCGTGTGAACATGACCTATAACATCAAGCGGGAGGTAGATACCGAATTAATCCGGATGTACGAAAATCCCTCGGCTGATCACCCGCTTGGTCTTGACAACAATGGTATGGATCTGTTTACCCGGTTGATGTTTGGTGGCAGGGTCTCGCTGTTGGTAGGTTTTGTAGTCATCTTCATCGAGGTCTTCATTGGCATCATTGTGGGCGGTCTTTCCGGCTATTTTGGCGGATGGGTGGATACAGCTTTCATGCGTTTTGTTGACTTGTTCAACAGTATCCCCTTCTGGCCGATGGTGCTGATCTTTGGTTCCGTGATGGACGCGCTCGAAGTCCAACCGATGGTGCGTATCTTCCTGTTGATGGCTGTTCTGGGTATTCTTGGTTGGACCGGCGTCGCCCGTATCGTGCGCGGCCAGATCCTCTCGCTGCGTGAACAGGACTTTATGGTCGCTACTGAAGCGACCGGCATCCGTACCAGCCGCCGGATCTTCAAACACCTGGTTCCAAATGTCATGCCGCTTCTCATCGTCTACGCCACAGCTGGCCTGGGCGGCATCATCATCACCGAAGCCACACTAGGCTTCCTGGGTCTGGGCATCAAGTATCCATTGGCTTCATGGGGCAGTATTATCAATGTCGCTTCAGACGCGTTCGTTATGACCAACTACTGGTTCATGTGGATTCCCGCAGGACTGCTGATCTTACTGACAGTGCTTGGCTTTAACTTTGTAGGTGACGGTCTTCGGGACGCCTACGATCCGAAGATGAAAAGGTAGGAAGAAGAACATGGTTGATCAAAAACTTTCTCCACTTGAAAAATTTAAAGGGAATCGCAAGAGTAATAATCTTGAAAGGATTTCAGCGCGGGAGCTGGCAAAGATCTCGCGGGAAAATCGCCGCATCACGGACGCGATTGAAAAACAGCGCAACCGTAGAAATGTTCCGGAGAGCGAATACCTGACCAAAATGAAGAACCCCGAAAACGTGGTAGAGTTCGACAATCTTCACACGTACTTCTTCACAGATATCGGGACAGTAAAAGCTGTGGATGGGGTGACTTTCGAGGTTCCCAAAGGAAGAACCGTAGGCGTGGTGGGTGAATCCGGCTGTGGAAAATCAGTGACCAGCCTTTCATTGATGCAGCTCGTCCAGCGTCCACAGGGTCAGATCGTTAAAGGCTCCATCCGCTTTGACACCGGTGACAAGGTCTATGACATTTCAACGACCCCCACCGTGGTGATGGAAAAGATACGCGGCAGTAAGGTTTCCATGATCTTCCAGGAACCTATGACCAGCCTGAATCCTGTGTTCCGCGCTGGAGAGCAGATTGACGAAGTGATCAAACTGCACAACGCGGGTATGTCTGACGAGGATGTCAAGAAATTATCGTTAGACATGATAGAGATGGTGGGAATCGCCAATAACACAGGCGTTTACGAAATGTATCCGCACGAACTCTCTGGTGGGATGCGCCAGCGTGTGATGATCGCCATGGCATTGGCTTGCAGCCCCAAACTCATCATCGCAGACGAACCGACCACCGCGCTTGACGTTACCATCCAGGCGCAGATCCTTGACCTGTTGCGGACACTGAAGGATAAGATCAATTCGAGCATCATGCTCATTACGCACGACCTGGGTGTGATCGCTGAAATGGCTGATTATGTGGTCGTCATGTACGCCGGGCGTATCGTCGAAAAAGGCACTGCCACGGAAGTGTTCCATAATCCATTGCACCCATACACCGTTGGTCTCATGAAATCAAAACCTGTGATCAATAAGGCGGTGGACCGCTTGTACAGCATTCCCGGTAGCGTGCCAAACCCGATCAACATGCCCAATTATTGTTATTTCAAAGATCGTTGTGAAAAAAGGATGCCGGTATGTGATGGAGAGTATCCACGTGAAATCTATGTGACACCAACACATATGACGACATGTTATCTTTACAATGATAAACCGGCAGAGGTATAAACATGTTAAATGATCAGAACTTAACAATGGCTGATCTCCAGGAAACCGTTCTGGAGGTTGTAGACCTGAAACAGTACTTCCCGATCAAAGCAGGTTTGATGCAAAGTGTGGTTGGCTACGTCAAAGCAGTTGACGGTGTCAGTTTCCAGATAAAACGTGGAAGGACCATGGGACTTGTCGGCGAATCCGGCTGCGGAAAAACCACCATTGGCAAAACGATTCTACGCCTCAACGAAAAAACCAGTGGAGATGTCTTCTTCTTTGGCTTTGACGTCTTTGCCCTCGATCGTAAACAAATGCGTGCCATCCGGCCAAAAATGCAGATCATTTTCCAGGATCCGTATTCCAGTTTATCTCCGCGTCTCCCGGTCAGTGAGATCATCGGTGAAGCTGTTAAAGAACATAACCTGGTTCCACCTGATCAATACGACGACCATCTGGACCGCATCATGAAATCATGCGGACTTGAACCGTACCACAAGGATCGATATCCGCACGAGTTTTCAGGCGGACAGCGCCAACGTATCTGCATCGCCAGGGCACTGGCCTTGAATCCTGAATTCATAGTATGTGATGAACCTGTCTCTGCTCTGGATGTTTCGGTGCAGGCACAGATCATCAACCTGCTCAAGGATTTGCAGGATGAGTATAAATTGACCTATTTATTCATCTCCCATGACCTTTCTGTGGTGGAACATATCTCCGATGATGTGGGTGTGATGTACCTGGGAAGCCTGGTCGAATATGGGCCAAAAGAGATGATCTTCAGGAATCCACTTCACCCTTACACACAGGCTTTACTGAGTGCTGCGCCAGTTCCTGACCCGGCAACCAAGACCAATCGCATCATCCTGGAAGGCAGCATCCCGTCACCTGCAAATCCCCCGCCAGGATGCAAATTCCACACACGCTGCCGGGAATGCATGGAAATCTGCAAATCTGTTGCCCCGCAGTCCAAGGAAATAGAACCCGGACACACTGTCGTCTGTCACCTGTTTAATTAGTGTGAAAATTTGTTACAATGATTATTGGTGATAATTATGACAACTAAACAACCGAAATACGAAGATGACGATGGCAGGGTGATCTGTAACATGGATGTGCCGGGAATGCGCTGGCATAACAAGCCATTCCGGCGTGGTTTCTTCTCCCGGCAGCAGGCAGTTCACCCGCATCCTCGTGGTGATGCGATGACTGACTCGGAAGCGCGCCGGTACACCTGGTATGCGGTCCTGGCTGGCCTGCTCATTGTGGGGATCTTTTCCGCGGTCTGGGTGCTCTTTGTTCTGTTTTGCACCGAGATCTGGTTCGCATGACCTGCCAGTCTTAGACGGCCTACAAAGATCCTTTGTTTTTGAAAAACAGGTGAGTTTTCACCTGTTTTTAATTTCCTGAATATTGGTTTATCAAAAAACCGCTTTTTAACCGTTTATAATAAGAGAAAATTTGATCGGAACAGGATCTTTATGACCAACATCGGTAGTACAGCTTTAACCATACTTGAGTTTGTGATTGCGTTCGGCGCGCTGATCTTGCTGCACGAGCTCGGTCACTTTATATTTGCGCGTCTCAGTAAGATCAAGGTAGAGGAATTTGGTATCGGTTATCCGCCCAAAATGGTTCGTCTCTTCAGGGCGGGTGGAACAGATTTCACACTCAACTGGATCCCCTTTGGCGGCTTCTGCCGCATGAAAGGTGAAGACCAGAATGATACAGAGCCGGGCAGTTTCCTCTCAGCAAAACCGATCAACCGCCTCATCACCCTGCTGGGCGGCTCGGCATTCAACCTTCTGCTTGGTTTTCTGCTCATCACCTACTTATTCACGCGCATCGGCTCACCGGATGTAACGAAAGTTCAAATATCCGATGTTACCGCTGACACTCCTGCTGCAGTTAGCGGCATCCAGATCGGGGATATCGTAGCCTCAGTCAACGGCGTTCAGATCGATTCCATGGAAAAACTTTCAGCGGAGATCTCTACAAATCTCGGCCAACCCCTCGAGATCGTACTGATTCGGGACGGAAGTGAGCTGGAGGTTGTCGCCACCCCGCGTGAGGAGTGGCCGGAAAACCAGGGACCGCTGGGCATCACCATCACCAATCCCAGTGTCAAGGTTTCCTTCCTGAAGGCCATCCCGAGCGCAGCCGTTACCACGCTGGATCAGGGTTATCAATTGATCATGCTGCCGGTGCGCCTGATCAGCGGTCAGATCGCACCCTCTGAAGCGCGCATGGTCAGTGTCAAAGGTATTTATGATATTTACGCCCAGGTTCAAACCGCGGATAAGGAAGAAGCTGCCCAAAACCCGGAAATGGCGGGGTTGAATACACTGTACTTCTTCGCAGTCATTTCGGTAGCTTTGGGCTATACGAACTTACTCCCCATCCCTGCGTTGGATGGCGGTCGGATTCTCTTCCTGTTACCAGAATTGTTGTTCAAGAAAAAGATCCCCGCCGCGTTGGAAGGCAGGGTTCACATGGTTTTCTTCGCGCTTTTAATCACATTGATGGTCGTTCTGATCATCAATGACATCGTAAACCCGGTATTACTTCCCAGGTAGGATAGCTTGGCATGGATGAATCACTTGATCTGACCCCGTTTTCCGATATTCTGACCGCGCTTGAGGACTTAAGCACGCCATTTCCTCCGCGCTATCTGAGATCCTTTTCAGACCTTTCCCGTAAGAACCTGAAGGATCTTCAACACATCTGGCCTGACCTGCCTGAACAACGCAAAGTGAGCCTGTTGGAAGACCTGGAAACTGTTTTTGAGTCCGACACGGTGGTAAATTTCGACAGCCTGGCTCGTGCACTCCTCAACGATCCCCACGCCGCCGTGCGCGTCATTGCCTTGCGTCTGCTCTGGGAATGTGAAGATACCGCCCTGGTCCCGGCACTTCTTTTAATGGCAGTCAGCGATCCTGATGAGACCACAAGGGCAACCGCAGCAGCCGCGCTTGGCAGATTTGTACTGCTCGGCGAACTGGAATCGATCCGTGCTGATCTTTACGAAAAAGTCCTCAAACATCTCGTCGCGATTGTCGAAGGGAATGACCATGCCCGCGTAAAACAACGCGCCCTTGAATCACTCGGGTATTCCAGCCACTCCATAATTGCCGGGTTGATCCAAAATGCTTATTTATCCAACGATTCCGGTTGGATCACCAGCGCGCTGTGCGCCATGGGGCGGTCAGCGGATGAATCATGGTCCGCGCAGGTGGACAAAATGATTAATTCCCCGGATCCTGATGTGCAATTCGAAGCGATCCGTGCGGCTGGTGAATTGGAATTGTCCGGCTCACGGGAAAAACTGATGACCTTGCTGAATGAAGGAATTGATGACGAAGAGTTACGCCTGGCTGTGATCTGGTCTCTCTCCCAAATAGGCGGTGAAGAGGTCAAGGAAAAACTCGATGATCTGTTGAAGAATGCCGCTGACGATGATGAGGCTGATTGGATTGAAAAGGCAATTGACAACCTCGAGTTTTCCGCAGCGAGCGACTTGCAGAGTGCCAACTTTTCATCGGATGACGAAGACGAACTGGATTTTGAGGATGATTACCTCGCACTCGATGATGAGGATGATTACGAACTCGATGAGGACGATGAAGAAGACGAGGAATGATCCCCTCTCCTTGTAGAAAGTAATGTCTTCGGAAAACCTAATCAGGTTCCATTATGGAAGAACTAAGAAACGTGCATATTCTGGTGGATGGCCGGGTCCAGGGAGTTGGCTTTCGTTATTTCGTAAAAAATAAAGCCGCAGAATTACACATTACCGGTTGGGTACGCAACCGGTTTGACGAAAGGGTTGAAATCCTCGCCCAGGGTACTGAGACCGATCTGACCAGGTTTATCGCGGCCGTTCGCATCGGACCAGAGTCCGCACTTGTGACTGAACTTGTGACCGATTGGCCACCCACGGACGTCCGATTTGATCGTTTTTCGGTAGCACCTTCAATTTAACGACTCAGAATTTATTCGATCTCACCAGCCATCAGGCGCGCTTTTTTCCAGGGGGGAATATCTGATTCCTCTGCCAGGACCTGCTTGAGATCTATGATCCGATCCCGAATTACCGCTGCCTGCTCAAATTGTAATTGGCTGGCTGCCTGTTTCATTTCTTTTTCAAGCTCAAC
Organism: uncultured Anaerolinea sp.; assembly: GCA_964461605.1. Classification (GTDB taxonomy): domain Bacteria; phylum Chloroflexota; class Anaerolineae; order Anaerolineales; family Anaerolineaceae; genus UBA6107. Next base: position 14,914 of record CAYWVP010000006.1, on the reverse strand, counting down.
GATCATGCGTTTGAGATCCTTGAGCGGCATGATCGGAGCTCCTGATGCTGTTTTATACTCTCCCCTTGCTTCCGCTACCGCTGAAGGAGTAGATAATCTTTCCGTTAGATCATGTACTGCTTTGATCACGGTGTATGGCTCGATGCCGTTGGCTGTGTTGTAATCCCGCTGTTTCTTTCGGCGCCGGTTGGTCTCATCAATCGCCGTCCTCATCGCGTCTGTGACCACATCGGCATACATGATGACCTTGCCGTTGACATTACGCGCTGCCCGGCCAATTGTTTGGATCAACGCGGTAGCTGAGCGTAGAAAACCCTGCTTATCGGCGTCCAGGATCGCTACCAGGGATACTTCCGGCAAGTCAAGCCCTTCGCGCAGTAAATTGATCCCCACGAGCACATCAAATACACCCATACGCAGGTCGCGTAAAATGCCCACCCTCTCCAGCGTTTCCACCTCTGAGTGCAGGTAGTTGACCTTCAATCCAAGTTCCAGCAGGTAATCCGAGAGATCCTCTGACATGCGTTTGGTCAGAGTGGTCACCAGCACCCGCTCTCCCACCTCGACGCGCTTTTTGATCTCGCCGTACAGATCATCCACCTGCCCTTTTGTAGGTCTGATCTCCACTTCCGGATCGACCAAACCGGTCGGCCGGATGATCTGCTCAACCACCTGATTGGCGCGTTTCAATTCAAATTCAGCAGGTGTAGCCGAAGTGTAGATCGTATACCCCATCACCTTCTCAAATTCCTGGAAAGTCAATGGACGATTGTCTAAAGCAGAAGGCAGACGAAAACCATAATCAACCAGTGTGGACTTACGTGACTGGTCGCCATTGTACATTCCCCTGATCTGTGGAACAGTCATGTGCGATTCATCGAGTACCAGCAAGTAATCGCTGGGCAGGTAATCCATCAAAGTCCACGGGGCTGAACCCGCCGGGCGTTGATCCAGGTGCCTGGAGTAGTTCTCAATACCAGAACAGTATCCCACCTCACGCAGCATTTCCAGGTC
>CAYWVP010000006.1:5005-13800 GCA_964461605.1 uncultured Anaerolinea sp. | reverse complement strand
CTGAAAACTCCCGGACGCAATTCCAGGTCGTTGCGCTGGTATTGGCTTTCGATCAGCAATCGCAACAACGCGTTGCGGCGGAAGATCTCCCCCACAGCGAGTTTCACGACCACATTGCCGTATTCCTCCGGGTTGCCCAGTCCATAAATACAACTGACCGAAGCCACGATCACCACATCCTTGCGCGACATGAGGGCTGTTGTCGCTGCAAGACGCATCCGGTCGATCTCCTCGTTGATGTCCGTTTCTTTTTCGATGTAGAGGTCATGGCGCGGAACGTAAGCTTCCGGCTGGTAATAATCGTAATAAGAGACAAAATATTCAACCGCATTTTCCGGAAAGAATTCGCGAAATTCCGAGTACAGTTGGGCCGCCAGGGTTTTGTTGTGAGCCATGATCAGCGCCGGCATCTGCAGCTGTTGGATCACATTAGCGATGGCGAAAGTTTTACCTGTACCGGTTGCCCCCAGCAACACCTGGTCACGATAACCCTGCCGTACTCCCCGCACGAGTTGCTCGATCGCTTCCGGTTGGTCTCCGGTGGCTATATAAGGAGCTTGTAGTTTAAATTCCATGCTTTATCCTGCCTGAATGCACCAATTATAGCACATTTGTTCTTTTTACCAGGGATTACGCCTGATGATCCTTGATCCTGAGGGTGAAGACGGCTCCGCCTTCCGGGTGATTCGCCCCTGATAGATCTCCACCCATTAAAATGGCCAGTTTCTTTGAAATCGCCAATCCCAGGCCGGTTCCCCCGTCTTCACGGCTGCGGGCTTTTTCGTGGCGATAAAATCGTTCAAACAGGTGCGGGATTGCAGATTGCGGTAAGCCTGCACCGTCATCCTTGACGGAAATCTCAGCGTACCCCTGTTGCGCTTTACAAAAAATGGAAATGACACCGCCCCGTTTCCCGTACCTCAACGCGTTGGAAACCAGGTTGTTCAGGATCTGGGTCAACCGATCCGGATCTGTCGTCATCAATAATGGCATACCTTCAGTATCATACTCGTGGACGATCTGCGTACCTTCTGCAAGGACCTGACCCTGAAAACGGTTGATGATCTGATCGATCAATTGGACGAGGTCCGTTTCACGGTACTCGAACGATACTTCACCGGCATCTGCCATGGCCAGCAAGCGCAGGTCATCCACCATCCTGGACAGGAAATCAGTCTGTTGCAGCGCGGTGACCAGGTTTTCGTGTGAGACAGGCAGCACACCATCGATCATCCCCTCCAACTGTGCCTTCTGCACAGCGATCGGAGTGCGTAATTCGTGCGCCACATCGGCGGTTAATGTTTTCTTGCGCTCTTCGGCGCTCTCCAAATTAGCTGCCATCCCGTTGAAAGTTCTCGCCAGTATTGAAAGTTCATCATTCCCTTTGACCTTCACTCGCGTGGAAAATTTGCCCGCGGAAAGGTCTGTGGAGGCACGCGTCAACGCCTTAACCGGACGAAGCAGGTAATTGGAGACCAGGATGGCCAAAATGATCGCCAGTATAGCCGCTACAATCCCTGAATAAAGAATAACCGTCTTCAGTCTTTCAACAAAAGGACTCAGATCATTTGCCTGCAACCCGGGAGAATTAGCAACCAGCAGGTACCCCAATGGGTCATTCCGGGAATTAGATAACGGGATGGCATTTGCCACAGTTTCCTGATCCAAAACTGCGCCAACCACATCTCCTGAAGAGCTCCATAACACATTCCTTTTGGCATCAGTTAAGGTCAGTGCAGAATTACCTCTCTGTTGATTGTTCTTCCTTCCCGGGAAATTTGAATCTTCCAGGATGGAATTAACCCCTTCCCAGGAGTTGTTGGTTTCATAATAATTTTCCAGCTCAGTCACCAGGCTGGTCAGGCCATATTGACCGCCGCGTGAGAGGTAACTGCGCACCTGCCGCTCACTATCCAGGTTGGCAAATAGGACGATACCCGCAACTGCGATGATTGCCACGAGCGAAAAAGCAAGGATCATTTTGATACGCAGGGAAAGTACCATCATTTAATCCTCATCCGCGAGGAATTTATAACCAACGCCGAATACAGTTCTGATAAATGCAGGGTTCCTGGGCTCATCTTCAATTTTCGCCCGCAGGTTCTTGATGTGCGCATCAATTGTGCGTTCATACCCTTCATAGGATTGTCCCTGGATGGCTTCCAGTAGCTGCAGACGGGTATAGACCCTGCCCTGGTTGCGTGCCATTACCAGCAGGATCTCAAACTCGGATGGTGTGAGTTCAATCGTACGACCGGCTTTCTTAACGGTGTGCGCGTTTATGTCGATCTCCAGTACCCCAATCTCTACTTTGTTGATCGTCTCCTCTGTGCGGTTAACCCTTCGCAGCACGGTTTTCACCCTGGCGACAACTTCACGTGGAGAGAATGGTTTTGTGATGTAATCATCCGCACCGATTTCCAGCCCTTTGAGCTTATCGAATTCCTCAACCCTGGCGGTGATCATGATAATGGGGGTTTTCTTTTGTCGAACAATTTCCCGCGCAATGTCCATACCGTCCATTCCGGGTAGGTTGAGGTCAAGCAGGATCAGATCCACATCCCTGGTCAGGATGAGATCGTAACCGGTATCTCCCCTGTTGGCTGTGATCACTTGGAATCCTTCCCGTTCCAGGTAGGATTGCAGTACTCGCGCCAGGGATTGTTCATCCTCAATGATCAAAATTGTGGTCATAACGAGATTATAACATTCAGCACTGACAATAAATTGTCCCGCCAGATGGGCTCTTCCACATCGAATTTCATCCAGTAGGCATTTCGTCCAGCCCGCGTCTGCATACCGATCGGAGCAAGATCCCTGGAAGATACACCATTCGGTAATGGTGGAAAGCGTAGTACGATCTGGTCCGCTTCAACACTGATCGACACCAACCCGGCCTGCCCACCCAGCAGTTTTACACGCAACTGGTAAAACAGGTCCTTGACCTGTTCAACAAGTGGTCCAAAGCGGTCTTTGAATTCTTCCTCAAGCTGCTCAAGTTCAGACAGGTCGATGATGTTGGCCATGCGCCTGTATAATTGCAGCCGCAGGCTTTGATCCGGAATATAGGTGATCGGAATGCCGACAGACAAAGGCAGATCCACACTCACCCCAAGGTAACCTGGTGATTTGGTCAATTCTATTGATGTTTCGTCAGTTTCGCCTTTTACCTTGCGTAATTGCTGCACAGCCTGCGTCAGCATCCGCGTATAAAGGTGAAAACCGACCGATGCAATGTAACCTGATTGACGGGTGCCGAGCATCTCACCAGCCCCGCGCATTTCCAGGTCGCGCATGGCGATCGAGTATCCTGCACCTAATTGGGTGTTCTCTGCGATTGTTTCCAGGCGTTCCTGCCCTTCAGGAGTCGGTATCCTCTTTCTGTGTTTGAAGAAGTAGGCAAAAGCCCGCTGCCCGCCGCGCCCCACCCTGCCGCGTAGTTGGTAAAGTTGAGCCAAACCAAACGTATCCCCGCGGTCAACGATCAGTGTATTAGCGTTCGGAATATCCAACCCGGATTCGATGATGGAAGTACACAATAGCACATCCACCTCGCTGCGGGTAAAACGGGTCATTACCTTTGAAAGCTCATCCTCTTTCATTTGACCATGTGCAATAGCCACCCGTGCCTCGGGCACAAGCGTTTCGAGGTGCTGCCGCATGGCATCGATCGTTTGAACACGGTTGTGGACAAAGAATACCTGTCCTCCTCGATCAAGTTCCCGCAGGATTGCCTGGCGTACGATCTGGGGAGAATACGGTCCAATGTGGGTAACAATCGGCAGGCGTTCTGCCGGAGGGGTGTTGATCATTGAAATATCCCGCGCCCCTGTCAAGGCCATATACAATGTACGCGGGATGGGTGTCGCGCTGAGGGTCAGCACATCCACCTCAGTGCGAAGTTTCTTAAAATGCTCTTTATGGGTAACCCCAAAGCGCTGCTCTTCGTCAATGATCACCAGACCCAGATCTTTAAACGCCACGTCACCGGTGAGCAGGCGGTGCGTCCCGATGACAATATCGATCTCTCCTACCATTGTCTGCAGCACGATCTCGTCCTGTTCTTTGGGTGACCGGAAACGCGAGAGCATTTCCACTTTTACCGGGTAGGGATGCAGGCGCTGCCGGAATGTTTCATAATGCTGTTGTGCCAGAACTGTTGTAGGTACCAGCACCGCCACCTGCTTGCCATCCATTACGGCTTTGAAGGCCGCACGTAGTGCGACCTCTGTCTTGCCATAACCGACATCACCGCACAGCAGCCTGTCCATCGGCTTGCTGTTTTCCATATCCCCTTTGACATCGTTGATCGCCTGCAGCTGATCCCTGGTTTCCACGTAAGGGAATGAGGCTTCCAGGTCCTTTTGCCAGGCGGAATCAGGACCAAATGCATACCCGACAGCGGTCTGTCGCTTTGCATAGAGGTCCAGCAGGTCCTGGGCAACCTGGATGACCGCTTCCCGGACTGTTTGTTTGGTTTGATTCCATTCATTGCTTCCCAACCGCGATGGCTGGGGCGGTGCGCCGCCAGTGCCAATGTAACGGGTCAGCCGGTCTGCCTGATGAATAGGTACATAGATCTGATCACCGCCATCATATTCCACCAGCAGGAATTCTCTTTCCGCACCATCCAGGTAACGCCTGACCAGACCGGAGAATTTGCCAATGCCATAATCAACGTGAACGACCCAATCACCAACCTTCAGATCAGCGAAATCTGCCTCGGGCGGTGCGTGTTTTACTGTCACCCTTGCCCGTGGCGAGGGCCGTTCCCAACCAAAGATCTCGCCATCGGTGATGCAATGCAGATACTTGCCATTTTCGAGGGCGAAATCCCAACCTTCTCCTAATGTCGCCTCAATAAATCGCGGCTGGTTTCCTCCTTCACACTCCCCCTCCCACTCCTGCCAGATCTCCTTTAGCCTGGGCACCTGGCGGGAAACGATAGTCGTCTCATCTCCCTCCTGGCAACACTTCTGAAGATACGCGACGAAATTCTTGATCTGTCCGGCGAAACGCATTCCCGGTGAAAATCCCAATCCGTGGTTTTCACTCTCATCCCCGAATGGTCTCACCATTTCCATCCAGCGCCTTGAAGTCACCGTTTCAACCACTTCCGACCAGGAGATATACGGAATTGGAAAATCATCCGGGATGATGCCCTCCTGTACATTGTCAGCCCGGTTCTTTAGTGCCTGTTCTTCTATCTCTTCACCGAATTCCCGAATATTGGACATGCTATCCACCAGAATTAAAGCATTTGGGGGCAGGTAGTCCAACAAGGTGGAAGCATTCGGATGGTAAAACGGGATCAGGAATTCATCCTGTTGGTCTTCGAGCAAAGGTGTGTGATCCGCTGTTGCGGGGATAAATTCCCTGGCAGGCGTCACCTGGATCTGGTCGAGCCCCCTGACCGTGCGTTGGGTGGTCGGATCGAAGTAGCGCAGCGTATCGATCTCATCCCCGAAAAATTCCATTCGAGCCGGAAAGGTTTCTGAAGGCGGCCATACATCCAGGATGCCGCCACGCCGGGAAAATTGACCATGCTGCACCACCACATCAGAATTCTCATAACCCAACCGCACCCACTCGCGCTGTAAAGTTTCAATGCCCACCTGGTCACCCAGTCGGATGACACGGCTGGCCAGGATAAATTCACGCCGCGATAGGGTTCGTGTCATCACTGCCCGCAGTGGAGCGACCACCACACAAGGCTGGTCCGGTTTCTGCCGGCCTGGTTTGAAATACTGGATCAGCGAACTAAGCGCATGCAAACGGTCACGACGAGTCAGGCTTCCCCACGCAGCTTTTTCATAGAACATGGGCGTGGGTTCCGGATAATAGACCCGCGGATATCCGGGCAGCCAAAAACCCAATTCATCGTACATGAGCGCTGCCCTGTCTGAACGGTCAGTCAATAAGAGGATCGGTACGTTCAGATCGATACACAAGGCTGCCAGGACAGGTAGCCGGGCAGAACGCACCAATCCTAATGTGGAGGACTGCTGGCTAACTTTGATCGCGTCCAGTACGCGTTGGTAAGCGGCTTGTTGCCTGATGAGGTCGAGCATGGTTATTGTTGTTCCACCTGGTTGAACCGGTTCATGGCTGTCTCCAGCCCGGATTGTTGAAAGCAATCGATTGCGTCGACTGCCCTGTCAAGAAACGCGTTTAACATTTCCTGATCCCCTTTGGAAAATGACTGTAGAACATAGGAAGCAGCGTCCATTCTGCCTGGTGGACGGCCGATCCCCATTCTCAAGCGGGCAAAATCCTGCGTCCCCATCAGGTTAATGATCGAAGCGATACCCTTTTGACCGGCTGAACCCCCTCCAGGACGCATGCGGATTGTACCAAAAGGCAGATCCACATCGTCGTGTGCGACGATAAGGTTTTCATGCTGGATCTTGTAGAAGCGCACCAGCGAAGCCACGGACTGACCGGATAGGTTCATAAAGGTTTGAGGTTTAACCAGAATGATTCTGGTTCCCTCCCTGGTACCGCTTCCGGTTATCGCCTTATTTTGCACCCGGCTCAATTTGATGTCGAATTTTTCTGATAATCTGTCCACAACCATGAAACCAATATTATGCCGGGTATCACGGTACTCCCGGCCGGGGTTGCCCAGACCAACGATCATGATCGTTCGCTGCCCTTCAATGGGTTCATCTGTTTTCTTTTTTCGTAAAAAATCAAAGACAGCCATCGTTACCTCTTGAAATCTACATTATCTGTGATGAAATAAAGACCACAATACCACAAGCACAACCAGCCCAACTCCAATCAACAATCCGGTTAGCGCTGTGTGGCGAAGGTCAGTTGCCGTAATCGTGGCCGGGTTGGCGGGTAGGGATGTCGGACTGGATTCGATGGATTGCATCGTAACCTGCGTGGATGGCACCTCGGTGACGGTCGTTACCATTTCATCCAAATTGGCTTCAGAACGTGAATAATTGGCAACCTGGATACCGGTCACGATCACATCTTTCTTTTCTCCGGATATTTCCCTGACCCTTAACCTGATCTGGTACGTACCATCAGTGATCGTTGTTGTATCCCAAACACCCAGTACCTCATCTTGTGTTGGTGCATCAATATTGGATATGAGGAACCAGTCTTCGGCATTTTCACCGGCGTAAGCGAAAGACAGTTTTGCCGATGCGAAGTTTTCATCTGGAACACTGCCGCGAATTTCAACAATACCCTCCACAACCTCGCCCTCTCCCGGATAGGAAATTGTGGGGCTGGTGGTTGCCTGGCTATTGGATAATAACAAGCCAAGCAAAAATAAGACGCGAGAGACCAAGATCATCGTTGACATTGCAACTTTTAAGTTTAACACGAAGGAGCATAAGGTACAAACCTTAAATGCTGAATCTATCAAGAATATTATGGGAGAATTTTTTTCCCAGGGCTAACTACCTTTTACAAACTGGTCAGGTTTGATAATTATTGTCTTAATTAGCGATTGTGATTATGCTATAATAAACCAATATGAATGATGATGCGAACGTTTTAGACACTGAACTGCCGCCCGAAGATAATAACGAAGCGGCGCCCGCCAGGAAGAGTAAGACCTGGTTATTTGTCCTGATCGCTGTGGTCATTGTGGGTATAGTGGTCGCAGGGATCGTGTTGTTAGCTGGCCAGGGTCCTGATACCACTTCCCAGGTACGCGACATCTTCATCATTCTCATGGCATTGCTGTCACTGGTGATAGGCGTCGCTCTCATCATCCTGATCATCCAGCTCGCTGCATTGATCAACCTGTTGCAAAACGAGATCAAGCCGATCCTGAAATCAACCAGTGACACAGTAAACACACTGAAAGGCACCACCTCATTCCTGAGCGATAACCTGGCTTCCCCTGTGATCAAGATCAACAGTTCGGTGGCTGGTTTACGACGTTTGATCGACCTCGTCGGTCTATTTAAGAAATAACCAACTTTAGAATAAAGGAGATAAGATATGTCAGACAGAGATAGTTTTGGGGCTTTCCTGGTAGGTTTTTTTGTAGGTGGCATTACCGGTGCTGTGGTCAGCCTCCTGCTGGCTCCCCAGTCCGGAGATGAAACCCGTACTGTCATTAAGGAAAAGGCCATTGAGTTGAAAGACAAGACCGCCGCGACTGCGGAAGAGGTTTATCACAAGGCCGAGAAGGTTGCGGTTGATACCACGGGTAAAACGAAAACCTTCATTAAAACCACAGCCGAAAAAGCTGCGGAAACGATCAAAAAGAAACCTGTCGTCCTTGAGGGTGACAAATCCGAGTAGACGGCGAAATCAAGATTGGTCAACACGACCTCCCTTTATGGGAGGTCGTTTGCACTTAATTGCCGGTAAACCTGAGGTATTGCCTTGATCACATCACCTGCCAGTACTGCTTCCGCGCAACCGATTGTTTCTGTTGCAGCAACGCCTGCCCTGGCGTGCAACCACGCCCCGGTGACCGCCGCCTGCCAGGGATCCAATCCCTGGGCAAGCAATCCACCGATCATTCCGGCCAGCACATCACCACTGCCGGCCTTGGCGAGACCCGAACAGGCTACAGGTATAACAGCAACTCTCCCGGCAGGGTTAGCCACGATAGTAAGCGCGCCTTTCAGCACAACCGTCTGCCGCCACTCACAAGCATATTTCTGCGCGACGCCTGCCCGGTCCTTCTGAATTTCTTCTACGGTTAAGCCAGTCAGAATTGCCATCTCGCCGGGATGTGGGGTCAACACAAGCCCGGTTTTGACCTTATTGTGCCAATCCTTGATATTCGATAAATGATACAGGCCATCCGCGTCAAT
>CAYWVP010000006.1:0-4905 GCA_964461605.1 uncultured Anaerolinea sp. | reverse complement strand
ATAACTCAGCAATCCTGTCTTCACTGCCTCCAGGCAAATGGTTAACCTGGCTGGTATTGTTCCCGGGCTTACCTCACCGGTCGCGGCATCTATCCCGGAAGGGCAATCCACCGCCACCCATGTGAAACCTTCCGTTGCCATCCTTACCTTGTTCAGCAAATCGATGATCGCCTCAGCCATGGGCGGATGAAACCCCGTCCCGTAAATACCGTCCACAACTATTCCCCCGCTACTTGCAGCCTGCCTGATCTCGGCCAAATCTTTCATGGTCACGACGTGGCCCCCCATGGCGGTGTAGTTACGCACCAATATATCATCCGTTATCCGTGTTTCCGCCAGGAGAACGCTGGTGTTCCATCCTGCCCGTTGCAGCTCTGTAAGCGCGATTAGTGCATCGCCGCCGTTATTGCCTTTTCCAACCAGACCCAGTATGGTTTTCTGCGCGGGATCCGAAAATTGTTTTGCGACTACGTTCGCGATTCCCTCGCCCGCAGATTGCATCATTTTTGTGTAAGAATAACCGGCAGCATCAGCCGTTTTTTCCATTTCTTTCATTGTTTGAACGTTAACGAGGCGCATTATAGACTCCGTATCCATTTATTATACAGTCGGGATCACTCGACGATGGCTTCTAGTATAATGAATCCGATGCAAAAGTTTACCTACGCGATCGTTTTCATATCCGGACTTGTCTCACTGGCGGTTGAAATGGCAGCCTCCAGGTTATTGGGCAACTATTTCGGTACCAGCAATCTCGTGTGGGCAAGCATCATTGGCCTCATCCTCATTTACCTCACCGCGGGGTATTTCATCGGCGGCAGCTGGGCAGACCGGTCACCTTCCTATTACACCTTCTTCAGAATACTCGCCTGGGCAGCACTCACCACTGCCCTCGTCCCATTGATCTCCAGGCCAATCCTGCGCCTGGCATCTGACGCTTTTGATAACCTGCAGTTGGGCGTCCTGGCAGGTTCATTCACCACGGTCATGATTCTCTTTATCATCCCGGTCACCCTGCTCGGCATGGCATCCCCCTTTGCGATCCGCTTGTCGATCGAAAATCGGGAAAATGCCGGCAAGATATCTGGACGGATATACGCAATCTCAACGCTCGGTTCATTTGTGGGTACGTTCCTCCCCGTCCTGGTGCTGATCCCGTTGGTCGGCACTTACCGCACCTTCCTGGTCATCGCAGCCTTGCTGATGGTTTTTGCACTCACAGGAATCTACCTGGCAAAACAATTGTCCGGGTTGTTCAAATTCGCCTGGATGCCATTGGTGATCATCCTCCTATTCATATTCGGCACCCCCGGCAGCGATAAAACAACCACCGGAATGATCTATGAAGGAGAGTCCAGCTACAATTACATTCAGGTGCTCCAGGATGGAGAGTTTACGCTGTTAAGGCTCAACGAAGGACAGGGTGTCCATTCCATTTACAGTCCTGATACATTGAATTACAACGGTCCATGGGAGCAGGTGATCTCAGCACCATTTTTCAATGCAGCTCCGGTCTCCCCTGACTCTATCACCAGCGCAGCCATCGTCGGACTGGCGGCCGGCACAACCAGCCAGGAATTATTTACAATTTTTCCCGATATCCAAATTGATGGCATTGAGATCGACCCGTTGATCGTGGAAGTTGGCAAACAATACTTTGCCATGGACAACGAAAACCTCAACGTGATCATCCAGGATGGACGCTGGGCACTGGAAAAGAGCCAGCGGACTTACGATATCATCAGCGTAGATGCTTACCGCCCTCCCTACATACCCTGGCATATGACCACGCGCGAATTCTTTCAAACCGTGTACGACCACCTGGATGACGACGGCGTGATGGTCATCAATATCGGTCGTGGACCCACTGACCGGCGGCTTGTAGATGCACTATCCGCAACGATCCAATCGGTTTTTCCGACGATTTATGTGTCCGACCTTGCCGGCTCATTCAACAGCCTGCTTTTCGCAACAAAACAGCCCACGACGATCGAAAACTTTCTTGCCAACTACATCCATCTGATGGAGGATGAGACAACCCCTCCTCTTCTTCTGGAAGTAATGGCTGCCACTTACGAAGGTTTACAACCCATCCCAAGTATCTCCAGCCCGATTTTCACGGATGATCGCGCACCGGTGGAACATATCACCAATTCAATTATCGTGAACTTCCTGGTATCTGAAGAAACCGAGACTCTCAAATGAAAATAATCGCCAAAGTCATCTCATTCCTGGTAACCGTGATAATCCCCTTCATCCTGATCATGACCGCGATCAGGATATTGATCAATCCTTTCTTCCTGGATTATGAGTACAACCTGCCGCAATTTCCTGCTGATCCTTATGGTTTCAGTACAGAAGACCGCTTGAAATGGGGCAAGATCTCCATGGAATACCTGGTCAACAACGAACCTGATGATTTCCTGGGCACCCTGACCTTCGAGGATGGCTCTCCCTTATACAACGAAAGGGAATCAAGCCACATGCTGGATGTACGCATCCTGGTTAAGTCCGCCCTGAAGGCATGGTACATCCTGCTCATTTTACTGGCAGTGATCGGACTTGCTGCGTGGAAAACCGGCCGCTTGAATGATTTCTGGAAGGCGATTGCGAGAGGGGGCTGGTTGACACTCGGTATCATCCTCCTGGTGATCGCTTCCACGTTCATTGATTTCAACAGCCTGTTCACCGCCTTTCATGGACTCTTCTTTGAAGGCGACACCTGGTTGTTTTTCGCCGACGATACGCTGATCCGTCTTTATCCTTTGAAATTGTGGTCAGATGCTTTCATTTTTATGGGCATCTTCACACTAGTGGGCGCATTACTTTGCATTTTTGCGATCGGGCGTTTATCGGAAAAATAAAAAACCGGCAGTTGCCTGCCGGTGTGAGTTTATTTCTTTTTCGCCTGGTTGGCGACCGCTTCAGCCTTCCTTTTGGCTTCTTCGGGGTCACCCAGGTAATAATTCCGGATCGGTTTCAGGTTCTCATCCAGTTCGTACACCAGCGGAACGCCGGTAGGAATATTCAAACCAACGATCTCATCCTCGGAAATGTTATCCAGGTACTTCACCAACGCGCGCAGGCTGTTGCCGTGGGCGACGATCAATACCTTTTTTCCAGCTTTTACCATTGGTACGATCGTCTCTTTCCAATATGGCAGGAATCGCGCCACCGTGTCTTTCAAACATTCTGTCAGCGGTAATTCCTCCGGGGACAGATCCGCGTAACGGCGGTCATGTCCGGGGAAGCGCGGGTCATCAGGGGTAAGCGCCGGGGGCTGGGTATCATAACTGCGCCGCCAGATCAACACCTGTTCGTCACCATATTTCTCGGCTGTTTCTGCTTTATTAAGCCCCTGTAAAGCACCGTAATGGCGCTCGTTGAGCCGCCAGGAATTAACGATCGGAAGCCATACCATATCCAGTTGCTCCAACGCGATCCATAAGGTACGCACCGCCCTGGTTAATACTGAGGTGTAGGCAATGTCGAATTCAAACCCTTCCTCTTTCAAAAGGAGACCAGCGGTTTTGGCTTCTTCTACGCCTTTGGGTGTGAGGTCCACATCGGTCCATCCGGTAAAGCGGTTCTCCAGGTTCCACTGGCTTTCACCATGCCTCAACAAAACGATCTTATACATTTTTACTCCTATTTGTATTCAATAAAGTAGCGCAAGAGGCTGCCTTGCGCTACATTATAAAACATTTGAAAAGTCTCGGGTTATCTGACTGCGACCGGGTTTTCCGGGTTTTGTGACGGGTCAAAGATATGGCAGTTGTCCATGTTGAAGATCAGACTCGCAGTTTCACCGATCACGTATTTGGAACGTGGATCAACGCGCCCGACGAAATTATTACCCTTGTCTGTGGTCATGTAGACCAGGATTTCGTTGCCCATCAGTTCGACCACGTCCACTTTCGCGTTGACACGTTCACCATGAATGTTGGAAGGTGCGTAATCAGGATTGTGGATGTCATCGGGGCGGATGCCAAACACGATATCCTTGCCCACCAGGTGCTGGAATTTTGCATTGTAAACTTCCGGCATTTTGATCTTTATTTCGCCGTTATCAACAAAAAGTGTGTCCCCTTCTTTTACCAGCTTCATATTGAAGAAGTTCATCGCAGGAGTGCCGATAAAACCGGCTACAAACAGGTTCGCGGGTTTATCATACAAAACCTGCGGCGTATCCAGCTGTTGCAACTTACCCTTGTTCATGACAGCGATACGGTTGGCCATGGTCATGGCTTCCGTCTGATCGTGCGTCACGTACACAAAGGTTGTACCGAGCTTATTGTGGATCTTGCTGATCTCGGCGCGTGTCTGAACCCTCAATTTCGCATCAAGGTTGGAAAGGGGTTCGTCCAGAAGGAACACTTTCGGCTCTCTAACAATGGCGCGCCCGAGTGCGACACGTTGCCGCTGACCACCGGATAGCTCACGCGGTTTTCGCTTTAACAATGCTTCAATGCCGAGGATCTTGGCGGAATTTTCCACCCGCTGCTGAATCTGTTCCTTGGGCAGTTTGCGTAATTTGAGCCCGAACGCCATATTATCGAACACGGACATGTGCGGATACAGAGCGTAGGACTGGAAGACCATCGCGATGTCGCGATCTTTCGGGGGAACATCATTCACCTGGCGGTCACCGATGTAGATATTACCGGAGGTGACTTCCTCAAGCCCGGCCAGGCAGCGTAACGCTGTGGTTTTACCGCATCCCGAAGGACCGACCAGCACGAGGAATTCTTCATCAAAAATTTCCAGATTCAAGTCTTCAATTGCTGTAAAATCGCCAAATTTCTTTACCACATGATCAAACGTTACACTTGCCATTGTTACCTCCTTCTTGAACGAGTATAGTGATTCAATTATATAGCAAAAAGGAAAACCAACGCAATAGCA
>CAYWVP010000005.1:22159-24860 GCA_964461605.1 uncultured Anaerolinea sp. | reverse complement strand
CACCGCACGTGAAGCCATGGAGCGGGGGATTTATCCTTATTTTATACCATTGAATGAAAATGAAGGCACCGAAGTGGTCTTCCAGGGAAAACGGTTGATCATGTGCGGATCAAATAATTATCTTGGGTTGACCACACATCCAAAAGTACGTGAAGCGGCAATCGATGCCATAAAACGATTTGGTACCAGTTGTACCGGTTCACGTTTTCTCAACGGCACGCTGGCGATGCACGAACAACTGGAAGCTGAACTGGCGGAATGGGTGGGAAAAGAGGCTTCGCTGGTTTTTTCAACTGGAATGCAGACCAACCTGGGCACGATCAGTGCTTTGATCGGACGGGATGATGTGGTGATCATGGATAAGGATGACCATGCCAGCATCGTCGATGGCGCCCGGTTGGGTTACGGAAAGATTGAAAGATTCAGGCACAACGACATGGACCACCTGGAACGGGTTCTTAAGTCAATTCCTGATACAGCCGGCAGGTTGGTTGTCGTTGATGGTTTGTTCAGCATGGAAGGTGACCTGGCCCCGTTACCAGAAATGACCAGGCTCGCCAAACAATATGGAGCAAGGTTGATGGTGGATGATGCGCATGGTATGGGGGTCATGGGTGGGGGCAGGGGAACATCAGCCTATTTCGGTGTTACTGAAGATGTGGACTTGATCATGTCCACCTTTAGTAAATCCTTCGCATCACTGGGTGGATTCATTGCCGGTGATGAGGACAGTATCCATTACATCAAACACTTTGCCCGGTCGTTGATATTCAGCGCCAGCATACCGCCGGCGAATGCTGCTGCAGCTTTGGCTGCCCTGCATGTGATGCGCGATGAACCGCAACACGCACGTCGTGTGATCGAAGTGGCGGACCGCATGCGCAAAGGTTTCACAGAACTTGGATTTAATATCGGCAATTCGATCACGCCAGTGGTACCGATCATTATCGGCGATGATGAGCGCACCTTCCTGACCTGGAAACTGTTGTTTGAGAACGGTGTGTTCGTCAATCCGGTCATTTCGCCGGCTGTCTCACCGGGGCGGCAACTGCTGCGAACCAGTTACATGGCTACCCACACGGACGATCAGATGGACAGGGTGTTGGAGATTTTTGCCAAAGTCGGAAAAGAAACCGGATTAATCTAAAACAAATGAGGCCGAACAACGGCCTCTTTTTTATCTTTGGAATTTTGCTTGTGTTTAATAAGTTTTACTTGTAAATCTGTCCAATGACCAGTCGAGATTTGTGTGTCTCACACAAATAGTTGGGGGGTCACCTTTCTTATGTTCTTTGTGAAAATAAAACTAAAACCAGCGGCGTTTCTTGAAATACAAAAGCATGAGAATCCCAAGCAGTACAAGTAAACCACAGGTGACATAGAAACCGACCGGAGATGATGCTCCCGGGATGTGGAGAAAGTTCATACCAAATGCGCCAGTTATAAATGACAGTGGCAGGAAAACTGTGGAAACAATTGTCAATGCCTTCATGATCTCGTTGAGGCGCAGGCTTGTGGAGTTGAGGTAGATATCGAGCGCTCCCGAAACAATATCCCGCAAAATATCAGCCAGGTCCTGAATGCGCAATAGATGGTCGTAGATATCACGGAAGTAGATCAGGCTCTTCCTGTCAATGATCTCTGGGAATTCGTCTCTTGAGAGGCGGTTCATCACCTCGCGCTGAGGACTGATCACGCGGCGCATCGCCATGATACTGTGTTTGATCGTTAATAAGCGGTGCAAGGTTTCAGGACTTGGTTTTTCAATGACCTTGTCTTCCAACCATTCGACCTCAGATTCCATTTGATCAATGATCGGCATGTAATCATCCACGATCATATCCAGAATGGTGTGGCACATAAAATCCGGACCAAATTTCGCGATCCGTTCATCCCTTGTGATCAGTTCCCAGGTTTTTGTGATTGAAGGCATTTGAGGATCGGTGTAACAGGTGACCAGAAAGTTGTGCCCCAGGAAGAGGTCCAATTCTGTGGTGTTAATGCTGCCATCATCACCGGACTGATCTATGGCATGTGTGATGATGAATATGTAATCGTCGAAATCATCGATCTTTGAAACCTGAAATCCGATAGTCTGACAATCTTCGACCGCCAGGGGATGAAATTTGAATAATCCGCGTAATACAGCATCGATCTCGTTGTTATCTGAATTTTCGAGACTGACCCAGAGGAAACCATCAGTGGCAGATAAATAGTCTTTAACCCGGGAAATCGAATCCAGGATCAAAGGTTTATCATGCGTGCTTAGAAAAACAGCGCGGAGCATGTAAGTATTTTAATCCAAACAGGATATATTGGCGAACTTTAGGCAGGCGAATAAATTAAAACGCACCCCAACCCAGATCCAGACCTTCTTCCATCATGGAGAAATCCCATGGCTCAAGGCCAAAATCGATGGTAACTTCCCGCTCAAGAACCTGTTCTGCTTTCTGACGTGTACTTTCCAACATCGAGGGCCCGTAAGGACAGAAAGGGGTGGTGAGGATCATTTTTACAATGACACCATCGTCATCAATTTTTACATTGCGTATCAAACCAAGTTGAACAACATTTAATCCAAGTTCTGGATCCAACACTTCGCTGAAGCCTTTTCGCAATTGTTCACAAAGTTCGGGGTAGCCAGCTTCTGCGTCCCAGGCAGGACGATTGGTTCCGGGAGTCGATCTGTCGCTCATAATTA
>CAYWVP010000005.1:19965-22059 GCA_964461605.1 uncultured Anaerolinea sp. | reverse complement strand
GTGGCGATTTGAACCAGAATTTTTTCCAGATCTTTTTTTGACATTCTATTTTTCAATTGGGCGAAGATCTGGTTTACCAGGCGCAGGTAGCGGGTCGGGAAGAGTTCAGCGCCGTTATCGGTGAGTGAGTAAACCAGTCGCGGACGACCGACGCCATGCCTGACCTCTGCATTTTGCACAAGTCCCTCCGCCTGCAGGTTGGTGAGGTGGTGCCGGACAGATACTGTGTTGATATCCACTGCTTCAGCCAGGTCACCTATGGTCGAATTTGGATTGAGTAACAGAGTCTGTAGAATTCTATCTCTTGTACTTTTCATAGCATATCCCGTTCCGTTATTTTTATCAGTTTAATGATAAATATGCTTCGTATTATACCTTAATTATTCGAATAAATAAGATAAATATGGTAAATATTGACTGCGATTTATCTCTGTGCTATAATCCTTGAGGTTGAATAAATAAAAAGAAATATATGATAAAAATAAGAAAAAATAAGATATTGCAGCGCAGGAGCTTGTGGTATGTCAGAACTTAACATCAGGGAATTACACGTCAAAATTGGTGAAAAAGAAATATTAAAAGGGGTCTCGTTAGCGGTTGCGCAGGGTGAGGTTCACGCGATCATGGGACCGAATGGTACCGGAAAATCCACACTTGCTTACACTCTCATGGGGCACCCGGGATACGAGGTGACCGCTGGAGAAGCCTGTTTTAAGGGTCAAAATCTTTTCGACCTGGGAACAGACCAAAGATCACGATTGGGACTTTTCCTGGCTTTTCAATACCCGGTTTCGATACCGGGTGTGACAGTAGCCAATTTTTTACGTACAGCGGTTAATGCGAGAAGGAAAGCAACCAACCCTGAGGATCGTGGTATTGCCATTCCTGCCTTTCGAAAAATGTTGATTGAGCAGATGGATGCACTCAAGATGGACCATTCTTTCGCGGGACGGTACTTGAACGAAGGATTTTCAGGTGGTGAAAAGAAACGTGCCGAAGTTCTGCAAATGGCCGTGCTAAAACCTGAGATCGCGATTCTTGACGAAACTGATTCTGGATTGGATATTGATGCGTTAAAAGTGGTATCAGAAGGCGTAAACCTGCTGAAGGAACAGAATGTCGGTGTTTTGCTAATCACGCATTATCAAAGAATGCTCAATTACATCAAACCGGATGTAGTGCATGTCATGATGGATGGACGGATTGTTGAATCCGGTGGGTCTGACCTCGCGTTGCATCTTGAAGAACACGGGTATGACTGGATCAGGGAAAAGATTGAAAACAGTAATGGATCACTTTAGCTGTCTGTGTCATCCACAAGGAGTAAGTCATGAGCAGTGAACAGACACAAAACTTCTTTAATAACCTGGGAGATTACCAATACGGCTTTAAAGACCCCGAAACTTTTGTCTACAAATCCGAAAAAGGACTGAACGAACAGGTTGTACGCAAGATCTCCTTCATGAAGCAGGAGCCTGAGTGGATGTTAAATTTCCGGCTCAAGGCGCTGGAGCATTTTGTTGCCAGACCGATGCCAGCCTGGGGACCGGATCTATCAGGTCTTGACCTGGATGATATCTTTTATTATGTTCGTCCCTCCGAAGCGAATGAACGGAACTGGGAAGATGTTCCTGATACCATCCGCAATACTTTTGACAAATTAGGCATACCGGAAGCGGAACAAAAATTTTTGGCCGGTGTAGGTGCCCAATACGAGTCAGAAATGGTGTATCACAGCATCCAGGAACACCTGGAAAAACAGGGTGTGATCTTTCTTAGCATTGAGGAAGGATTAAAACAACACCCGGAGTTGTTCCGCGAGTACTTCGGTACCGTTATTCCGATCGAAGACAATAAATTCGCTGCGCTGAATTCTGCGGTATGGTCGGGCGGTTCATTCGTTTACATCCCCAAAGGGGTGACCGTCGAGTTGCCTTTACAGGCTTACTTTAGATTGAACGTGGCAAACATTGGTCAATTTGAACGGTCTTTGATCATTGCTGACGAAGGTTCAAGGGTGCACTATGTTGAGGGATGCACAGCTCCGCAATACACCACCAATTCTTTTCATAGCGGAGTGATCGAAATCATCGT